>QGUR01000402.1 GCA_003242205.1 Chloroflexota bacterium
GCTTCAGCCCGGCACTGCAGTTCGCCTCGCGCGCGTTCGTGGGTGACGAGCGCATGGGTTACAAAATGACTCTCTGCGCTCGCGACATTGCCATTTACACGGCGATGTTTACCGGCGGCTTGATCTACAGCATTCCACGAGTACGCCGCCGGCTACGCCCCGCGCCTATCTGGCTTTATCTGATTCTCGGCATCGCACCCATCGGCATCGACGGCTTCAGCCAGCTTCTGAGCTACCCACCCTTCAACCTCTGGCCGCCCCGGGAGACAAGCCTCTATTTCCGCGTCGGCACCGGCATTTGTTTCGGCCTGATGAACGTTTGGCTGGGGTTCCCCTATCTCGAATTGTCGATGCAGGACACGCGCCGTCAACTGGAAGCTAAACTGTCCCGCGCAGGCATCTCCGTTTAGCGCCCTGCGAAGCCAACCGAATCAAAACGCCCCGTGAAGGGGCGTTTTGGTTTATCCGTCATCTGCTGCGCCGGTTGGCGACGCGCTTATGCCGGTTCTTCCTCCATGATTTTAACGTGTGCCTTGATGACGTAACCCCGTCCATGACGCGACTGGATGAGCGCCGGACGCAACGGATCGATCTCGAGCTTGTGTCGCAGGTTATGAATATGATTGCGAACAAGCGCCGCATCACCTACCCCACCCGGGTAATTCCAGACGTTGGTGAGCAAGTCCTCGGGAGAGTGCGGCCGGTCGGGAGCGGCGCACATATAGTGCAGCAAGTCGAATTCGACTCGCGTCAGGTTCACCTCGCGCTCGTTCACAAATACACGAGATGTTTGCGGGAAAATACGAATGGTCGGCACATCGCCTTCGATGAAGAACGAACGACGAATGTGTGCGCGGATACGCGCCGTCAGTTCGCGCGGAACAAAGGGTTTGCGAATGTAATCATCGCCGCCGGCGCTCAGCGCTTCCGCGACGCTGTAGGGCGAGTCTTGCCCCGTGACGAAAACAATCGGAATATCGGCGATATCCGGTATTTCACGCAGCTTCTTGCACAAAGCAAGACCATCGAGATCCGGCAACATGGCGTCAATCAGAATGAGATCCGGCGTCTTTTCCCTCACCAGGCTCAACGCTTCGCTTGCGAGTCCGGTCGTCTGAGCGCGATACCCTTCACGCCTGAGCACCGATTCGATCATTTCAAGCGTCTGCGGATCGTCGTCCACTACAAGTATGTCGTACATTCCCTTACATTTCCGTGTGCGGGCAGTGAGCGGTTATGCTATCAATTTACCCGAACACGGCGAGGTTTGCCGGAATATTCCGTGAAGCTTTTGTGAAATCCACATTTCTGACGAGTTGCGCTCATTTCGCAATCATATATCCGACGCCATGAATGGTTCGGATGAACTTGCGTTCGGGGTTTTTCTCGATTTTGGCGCGCAGATTTCGCACATGCGCACGCACCAGATCGGGATCGCCAGTATTCGGCGGGTATTCCCAGACCGCCTGCAACAGATGGCTGGGCGAAAGCGCCTGGTTCGGATGCTCCATCAGATAGCGCAGCAGCCGGTGTTCGGTCGCGGTCAACTGGATGCATTCATCGCCAACATATACACGGTATGTATCCGAGTCGAGGCGCAGACCGTTGAGCTCGATCACCGAGCTTTCGTTCTTATCGCGAGAGCCCCGGCGCAGCAACGCGGCAACACGCGCGCGCAGTTCCGCCAGCTCGAACGGCTTGACCACGTAATCATCAGCGCCCGCGTCCAGCCCGGTCACAATGTCGTCCGTGCTGCCTTTCGCGGTCAGAAAGAGGATGGGAAGGCTGGCAAAGCGTGAGTCGCGGCGTAGCCGCTTGCATACGGCGATGCCATCCATCTCTGGCATGATGATATCCAGAATCACCATGTCAGGGCGTAGGGTTTCAAGGATCTGCAGCGCCTGTACGCCCGAACTGGCCAGCGTGACTTCGAAGGATTCATGTCGCAGCACACGCCCTAAAGTGTCAAGAACCTCGGCATCGTCATCAACAGCAAGTATGTGTGGCACGCCCCTACTCCTCTCGCCTCACGGGAAGTTGCACCAGAAAACGGGTTCCTTTATCTGGCGCGCTTTCCACTGAGATACTTCCGCCGATACGTTCCACAACCTGCCGGCAAATGTGCAGGCCAAGCCCTGTACCCTCGCCAACCGGTTTCGTCGTGAAGAACGGCTTGAAAATATCGCTAATCACGTCCTCTGGAATGCCCGGACCATTGTCCCAAACTATCACCTTTATTGTCTCATCATCTGGCGTATATTGAACCTTAATACCTAGTTCCGCGTCAGCGCGTCCCTTCAGCGCATCATGCCCGTTGAGCAGCAAATTTAGCCAGACGTCATCTAATTCGCCGACTGGCGCGTCAACTCGTGGTAATTCAATATCCGGAATCTCTTTGATTAACCGTACCTGATCGCGCTCGATGTGCCCCCGCACCAGCGCGAACACTTCGTTGATCGTCGCCGCCACATCGATCGGTTCGAGCGCGCCGGCATCGGGCCGACGCGCGGTAACCAACAATCGTCTGACCACCCCCGCCGCACGCTTGCCAGAACGAACGATGGCCGTTAGCGGCTCACGTCGCGGTGAATCCGGTGGTTCGTTCAGTAGCATCAATTCGGCGTCGAGGACAATCGTTGTCAGCGGATTGTTAATCTGGTGTGCGACTGCCGCAGCCAATTCACCCATCGCCGATAGCCGCGCCGCCTGAATGAGCCGCCCCTGCGTCTCACGCAGCTCGCGCAGACTGGCTTCGAGATCGTGTACCAGTCTGGCATTCTCCAGCGCTGTAGATGCCTGCCCGACAATTGCGCTTGCCAGATGCACCTCGTGCGCGCTAAAGCCGGCAACGCGTTCGGTATCGGCAAACAGCGCCATTCCGTGTGTCTGCCCGCGATTGACCATCGGCAGACCGAGCACAGCCCGGCTGCGCATCATCGCCAGCAATTCTCGCGCGTCCGGAGGCATCGACTCATCATCTGAACGAAAATGCACCACTTCGCCCGCTTCCAACGCGCTATGCAAACCGGGAAAGTTGGCCAGATCAAGCGACGGATACGGCGCTGAGAGCCAGTATCCGCCGCCAGCCGTGACGCGCAATGACAGCGATTTGCGGTCAGGAGCCAAGTAACCAAACTCGGCCCAGTCGGAAGCGAGCACGGTGTTCACTTCCTGCGCCGTGCGAAAAGCGCTTTCCGTTCCTTGAGGCGTGCGGTCGACGCTGTGCGCCAGACAATGCATTGCCAATCGCTGCGCCCGCGCCAGCGCATCCTCGGACGGTTCCTTGTCCGGCTTTCGGATGTAATAAGCGAACAGGCCGCCAATCGCACCGCCCGTTGCCATAACGGGCAAAAACAGCATGGCATATGCGCCACGGGTATCAATGGCTTTGAGTTCGCCGGTGATCGGGCGGCGGTTGCGGCTCACCATTTGTCTCTTTTACACATTCCGGGGCCCCCGAACCCGACTAAAATA
>QGUR01000094.1 GCA_003242205.1 Chloroflexota bacterium
TTGGGCAGGCGGAATTTTCGCGGGTTTTTGTGCGACTTGCCATCACGCCGTTCTTTGATATCGCGATGGACGACGCCCTGCAGTGCGTGAAGGGCCTGACGCCGCCGCCGGGCTACATGCGCGCGCTCAAGGCGGAAGGTGGCGGCCTGCTGATCGACAATACGGCAGACGCCAGCCCGGCCAGCGCCAGCGACATGCTTGACTGGCTGCAGGCCGCCCGGTCGGGCGGCCGGTCGGTGGTCATTCTGGGCGATCTGCATATCGATGAGAACCAGAGCGAACAGGCGCATCGCGCGCTCGGCAACCGGGCGGCGGAGGTTGCCGATCTTTTCATCGGTCAGGGGGCTGGCGCGGCGGCGGCCATTCGTGGAGCGCTGGAAGCCGGGTTCAGCCGCAGTCAAGCTACCATCACCTTTCAGCCCGCCGAAACAATCGCCCGGTTGCGGGGCGACGGCCCTTTACGAGCGGACGATGTCATCGTCGTTGCCGGCGGCGCGGCGGCGGGAATGGAACGTGTCGTGCGCGCCTTGCTGGCCGATCCCGCCGATGCCGGGCTGCTGGCCCGCGTAGGCCATGAGACGCCGCAGCTCAGCTTTGAAGGGCCAACCCGGCAAAGCTGGATCGAGGTCGATCTGGAGGCGCTTGCGAATAACGTCCGCCAGTTGAAGGCGATGGTCGGGCCGCATGTCGAACTGGCGGCGGTCGTGAAGGCCGACGCCTATGGCGTGGGAGCGGTTTCGGTGGGCCGGACGGCGCTGCTGAACGGCGCGCAGCGGCTGGCGGTTGCATCGATCCATGAGGCGCTGGAGTTGCGCGAAGCCGGCGTGCAGGAACCCATTCTGGTGCTCAGCTATACGCCGCCGTCATTTGCCCGCCACGCAGCGCGGCATGGGATTGCCATCACGGTTTACGATGCCGGTCTGGCCCGCGCGTATGATCGGGCTGCGGCAGCGACAGGCCGGCGTCTGCGCGTGCATCTGAAGGTCGACACGGGCATGGGGCGTCTGGGGGTGCTGCCCGGAGAGGCTCGATCGCTCATGCGCCTGTTGCGCTCGTTGCCCAATCTGGAGGTCGAAGGCGTTTTCACGCACTTTTCGACAGCCGATGAAGACCCAGACTATGTGGCCGAGCAGGCGCGTGTTTTCCGGTCTGTGCTGGAAGAACTGGACGCTTCCGGCGCGCGCCCCGGCATGGTTCACGCGGCGAATTCGGCGGCGACGCTGGCGTTTCCCGAATATCACTTCGACATGGTGCGCGTTGGGCTGGCGCTGCACGGCCTTTCGCCTTCCGAGCAGGTACGCGTGCCGGAGACATTCCGCCCCGTGCTGAGCTGGAAAACGTTTGTCGCGCAGGTCAAAACGCTGCCGGACGGCCATCCCGTTGGCTATGGCAACACATACCGCTGTGAGGGCGAGCAGCGCATTGCCATTCTGCCGGTGGGCTATGCCGATGGGTTTCGCCGCGCGCCTCGTCACTGGAGCCACGTGCTGATTCGCGGGCAGCGCGCGCCGGTCGTCGGGCGCGTGAGCATGGAAAAGACGGCTGTCAACGTGACGCAGATACCCGACGTGGCGATTGGCGATGAAGTGGTGCTGCTCGGCCAGCAGGGAGATACGCGTATCACGGCGGATGAGATTGCACGAGACCTCGGCACGATCAGCTATGAGGTGCTGACCAGCATTCTGGCGCGTGTTCCGCGAAGATAGAATCCGCCGGGGCAGTGTAAGGAATAGCTCGATACCGCTTTCCCCGATACTGCTCCGGCTTTTTCTCCATGCCCTGCGACCTGCGCGCGGTTCGCGTTTCCGCCGTCTGGTACAATAGCGGCCTCTGATAGCACAAACACTTTCAGCACATGCTTTTTCCCTCCGAACGGCTGAAATCCAGAGCGCTGGAGCTTGGCTTCAATCTGGTCGGCATCACGCCCGCGCAGCCGTCGCCTACGCTGGACGCCTACCTGCGCTGGATAGAAGCGGGCATGCATGGCGACATGGGCTATATGGCGCGGCCCGATCGCGTCGAGCGTCGCCGGGATCTCAACGTCATTTTGCCCGGCGTGCGTTCGCTGGTCGTTGTCGGGCTGGATTACACGGCCAGCCTGCCGGACGAGCTTTTGAACGATCCAAGTCGCGGGCGGTTTGCCGCTTATGCGTGGGGGCTGGACTACCACGAGGTCATGCTGCCGCGCCTCGAAGCGCTGGCCGAATGGCTGGCGGAGGAAAGCGGGCTGTCGCTGCGCCAGCGGGCTTATGTCGATACCGGGCCGTTGCTGGAACGCAGTCACGCCCAACAGGCCGGGCTTGGGTTCATCGGCAAGAATACGATGCTGATCCATCCGCGCCGGGGAAGCACGTTCTTTCTGGGCGAGTTGATGACCGATCTCGAATTTGATCGCTACGATGAGCCGGGGCGGGAAACGATGTGCGGCTCCTGCACCCGCTGTCTCGTCGCCTGCCCGACGCGCGCGTTTCCACGCCCGCACGTGCTGGATGCGCGGCGCTGCATCAGTTACCTGACGATTGAAAACAAGGGCTGGATTGATCCGGCGCTGCGTCCCTTGATGGGTAATTGGGTCTATGGCTGCGATGTGTGTCAGGATGTATGTCCGTGGCAGCGCTTTGCCGTGCCAACCCGCGTCGAGGCCTTTCGTATCGACGATCCCAACCGCGCCGCGCCGCCGCTGCTCGAACTGCTGGCGCTGGACGATGAACGCTTCCGCGCGCGCTATGCCGGTTCGCCGGTCGAGCGCCTTCGGCGGGACAGGCTGGTGCGGAATGCCTGTGTCGCCGCCGGCAACTGGGGCGATGAATCCGCAATGCCGCTACTTGCGTCGCTGTTAGCCGACAGAAGCCCGTTGGTTCGCGGCCATGCCGCATGGGCGCTCAGCCGGATTGGCGGCAGCGCCGGGCAGCAGATGCTCAGGCGGCATTACGACACCGAGCCGGATGAGGAAGTGCGCCGTGAAATTCAGGCTGTAATAAGCTAAAATGGCGCGTGTAGATAGCCTGTAGGTGGTAAGCGAGGCGAAAGGCGAGGGGTGATGAAGGAAGTCAAGACGTTCCGTGTGCCGAATATCGGTTGTGATGGCTGCGTGCGTACCATTCAGAACGAACTGGCGGAGATTCCCGGCGTCACGAAAGTGATCGCCGATCGGGATACAAAAACCGTGGTCGTCGAATGGGAGCCGCCCGCCGACTGGCCGCAGATCGAGGCGAAGCTGAGGGAAATCGACTACGCGCCGGACGTTGTCTGAGCGATTGTACCTGTCACGCTTGACCGGCCGGGGCGACAGCCTTGCGCCGGTCTTTTTGATTTGCATCAACGCGAATAGTCGAGCCATCGGGTAAACTAGGCGCAGAGTAGACAGACTATGCCATCCCGGAGTGTTCGCTGATGAAAAGCAGGAGTTTTCAACTTCCCATCGTTCAGTCTGAAGAGGAAGCCGAACGCATTGTCTCGACGCTGCAAAGCATTCCCGGTGTGCGTAAAGTTATAGGCAGCAAACGCACCAAAATCTTCGCCGTTTCCTGGACAGAACCGGCGACGTGGGAGGAGATCGAAAAGACGCTGATGGGAATGAACTACGTCGTCAAGTGGAAATAGAAATGAGGCCGGTCATCTGACCGGCCTCTCCATTATTAATTGTTTATACCGGCGTAGCCAGTTGCACGCCGGGGACGTCCGAAATATCGGCAATGTGAATGAAGTAAGGGTAGTCGTCAAGGCGATCAACCGCGTTGATGTTACCCGCCAGCGTCATGATGATCGGATAGATGGCGGTTTTCGGGCCGCCGTTTTGCAATATCGTTTCGCCCGGCGGCATGAGGATGAAAGTCGTTGTCGCGTTGCGTAGCTCAACCCGCGTGCCGGAGGTCATCGGGTAGGATGTGAACCCAAGCCGGGTTTCGAGTTGCTGGCGCATGTTCTGCACGTCTTCAACCACCAGCCCCAACTCGCCCACGCGGTCGATTTCCAGTTGGTTGGCGACTGCCTGCAGATCCCGCGGCGCTGCTGATGGAATCAGCGCGATCACGTTTTGCGCCGGGTCGCTGCAAAAGACCGCATTGCGCGAGGCGCTTTTTCCAAGCCCATCACCGCTCGGCTGGTGCAGCGGTAGCCGCTGGCTTAGCCTGCGTGTAACCGAATCGAAATGGTTTTGGGATACGTGGAAGCCGAAATAATATGAAGGGCGGGTATCCGGCTCGGCGACTTCAAAGACCAGTTTGGATGTGCCTGCTTCGACGGCGAAACTGCCTTCACGCTCCTCGGCCAGAGGCAATGTGAGCGTGTCGACGTAAAACGCTTTCAGTTCGTCCAGCAGGTGTGTCGACAACTGCAGGCCCAGGATCGTCATGAGCTCCTCCTTGACGATGATGGCCGGTAGCGCGTGACAGGTGGGTGCTGCCGGTGTGCAAATACGAGCGCAATGTCTGGTGCAAGTGTACGCCAGACGCTTTCCTGTTGGCAACGTGCTCGCCCGGCGGCTTTCCTCAACGGTTCGGGTTATCGCCCTGACGGCTGTTGTAGACGAACGCGTTGCTGGCGGCGAACGCCCGGAAAACCTCAATCGCTTTGTCGCGCAGCACGTTGTCAATCAGTTCGATGCCACGTTTGGCGAGTTCGTCTCGCCAGTCGGGGTGGATTGGGCCTTCGTCAAAGCCGGTGATTTCTTCCAGTTCCGGACCGCTGCCCGCAATCGCCAGCGAGCGGATGCCCGACCAGAGCGTCGCGCCAAAGCACATCACACATGGACGCCAGTTCACAACCAGTTGGTATGGGGGCATTCCCGGCGCGCCGAGGTCGTAAGTTTCAAGCATCTGCTGTGCCAGCGAGAGCGTCATGACTTCGGCGTGCGCCGACGAGCAGTTCGACGGGACGACCCGGTTGACGCCGAGGAGGACGCGCCTGCCGGTGTCTCGCTCAAACACACCCGCGGCAAACGGCCCGCCCGTGCCATGCTCGAAATTGAGCCGCGAAAACTCGATGACCGCCGCCATGCGCTCCTCAACGGTCGGCATGACCTCCGGCAACTGCGCCTGTGCCTCAATCGCCCACTGGGGCAGGGCGAGACTGAATTCGCTCAACAGGTTCATGGATTTTCCTCGTGGTGTGAAACTTGGTATGCCAGAATCTAGCTATCTTTCATCAGGCAAGCAACGGCGGGCGGGAGTATATAGCGGACATGAAAAAGCCCCGGTTCATGCCGGGGCTTTTGAATTCCAGATGCCGTTCAATCGAGGTGGAAGATTTCTTCCAGCTCGATAAAGCTCTGGTCGGGGTGTGCGCCGGGCGGGATTTCAAAGAACTCGGACATCATCGACTGCCAGCGCGTATTGACCTCGCGTTCGGCCATTGCCGCCTGCGCGGCTTCCAGACTCTCCGGCGTTTCAAAGTAGCCGAACAGCAGGCCGTCATCGCGCAGGAACAGCGAGTAATTGTGCCAGCCCGACTCGCGTAGCGCCTGCTGCATTTCAGGCCACACGTTGCGATGGTGTTCCTTGTATTCTTCCAGCCGGTCCGCTTTGACCTTCAGCATAAAACCGACACGTTTCATGATTAACCTCCAACGACGACGAGCTCGATGTCCAACAAACGGGCAAGTTTTCTGATTTTAGAGACCTGATGGCCGATGCCAAGCGCGCAGTGGTGTGTCGGGCCGTGCTCGCACCAGGCGTTCATAAACGACGCAGGGTCCAGCCCGAATTTTAGCCGCGAATTGGTATTGCCGATCTGCATGGTGGGGCCGGGGATCGACTCGCCTTCCGCGGCCAGCATTTTTAAGCGGCCATCGGCGGTTTGCGTCATGCCGAGGATGGTGATCGGCCCGGTTTTGACGCTGAACTCGACCGAGATGCCGTAACCGCGCTTGCCGTGATAGAGGCCAAGCCCGCGCAGCAGCGGTTTTTTGTCGCTGATGGCGATATGGCCCGGCCCGTCGTGGCCCATCAGCACGAAGTCTTCGTTGAAGTCCATCGCATAGAACTCGGTGTACGAGCCACCTGCATTCAGCCTGTCCATGATGAACATGGCAATGCAGGTTTTCAGGTCGCCTTCGCCGGAAGCAGGCACGCCGCGCGCCGTCAGCAGCGAGTTGCCGACGATCAATGAAGCGCCCAGCTCTTCGAAGCGGTTGCCATCCCAGCCGCGGTAGTAGTAGGTCAGGCCGTCGAGGTTGAAGTCGCGCACCAGCCGGTCCAGCCCGCACGCTACCTGCGCCGACCAGCGCAGCCCTTCCTCGGTCACAGGCATCGAGATTCGATCCCTGCCGGGTTCGGCGATTTCAAAGACCTCGCGGATTTCCGCGATTTTGGCGTCGATCTCGGCGTCGCCGACGGCATTCACGCGCGTATCGAGGTCGTCCATTTCCAGCACCTCGATGTGCGTGCCCAACTGCGCGTGATGCATGGTGAAGTCCGAATACATGTCGAGCATGCCAGGATAGGTATGGCCCAGGAAGCCGATGCGGCTGTAGTTCAGTTCGCGCATGACACTGGCGGCCTGTATCCATTCCTTAATCTCGCGCCAGGCCCGCTCGTAGTACTGGTTGGCGTGGCCTTCCGCCGGGCGCAGCAAGCCGGAAACGACGTTGAAGGTGATGCGGCTGCGTGCAAAGGCGTTCGAGATTTCCGGCACACAGCAGGCGCAGCACATCTCCAGCCATTTGCCCGTGTCGACGTTGGGATAATCGAGCGCGGCCTGCGGCTGGAGATTGAGAATCAGCACCGGCGCGCGGCGGCGTTGTACTGCGGGCAACACCTGCGATGATGTGGCATATGTGCCGACGTAACAGACGATGAGATCGACATTTTCCTGCGCGAAGAAATCCCCGGCGGCCTGTGCGGCGGGCGCGGTATCGACCAATCCTGCCGAGGCGACGGTTGCGCCCATTTCGCGCAGCCGCGTTTCGATTTCGCTCTGGTAACCTTCGAGGCTTTCTTTCAGGCCCTCGAATTGCGGCCAGTAGGCGGCCAGCCCGATGCCAAAGACGCCAATTTTCGCTTTCGTACGATCCATGTTTATGCCTCAAATTATGTTCTCATGGCGGCAAGCCGCCCCAGTGAGCCAACGCGAATCTGATCCAGGCCGACGGCCAGCAGCAGCACGATGCCCTGAATGATCTGCTGGTAGTCCGTTGACAGGCTGAGTAGGGTCATGCCGTTGGTGAGCGCCGCCAGAATCAGCACGCCGATGAACGTGCCGACGAGCGAGCCTTTGCCGCCCGCCAGACTGGTTCCGCCGAGCACAACCGCCGCGATGACGGTGAGCTCGTAGCCCTGCGCGGCCTGTGGCGCGGCGGCATACAGGCGGGACGTGAGAAAGACGCCTGCCACGCCCGCGCTCAGGCCGGAGAGCAGGTAGGCGATGAAGCGATAGCGTTGCACCGGTACGCCTGCCAGCGCGCTTGCTTCGGCATTGCCGCCGATGGCGTACATGGCGCGACCATAGACGGTGAAACGCATGACGGCCCAACCGGCGACAAACAGCGTCAGCGTGACGGCCACCGGCAGCGGAATCGGCCCGATCATGCCTTCGCTGAGCTGCGCGAAACCGGGATCGAAGACCGGCACGGTCAGGCCGTCGGCGATGACGAAGGCCAGCCCACGTGCGACCGAGAGCATGCCCAGCGTCGTGATGAAGGGATTGATCCGCACGACCGTGACCATGAAGCCATTGATCGCGCCGACCAGCGCCGATACCGCGACGCCAAGCGCCGCCGCGCCCCAGATGCCGAGCGCTTCCTGCGTTTCGGCGATGACGACGCCGGTCAGCGCGGCGGTGGCAGCGACGGACAGATCCAGCCCGCCGCTGACCATAAGCATGGTCGTGAAAACCGCGATCATGGCGATGGTCGTGCTGGCGATGAGCAGGTTGAGGAGGTTGCGCTGCGTCAGAAAGACCGGCGACAGCGACGACAGCACGACGACGATCAGCACCAGAATGGCAAGCAGCCCGATGCCTTCCTGTAACCTGAACACGGGTAGACGCCGGCGTTCGGTTGTCGCGGGGGATGCCACGTGCTCGCTCATGCTTCGCCTCCTGCCGCCGCCTGAAGCAGGCGTTCTTCGCTCGCGTCGGCGCGGCTGAACTCGGCGCTGATGCGCCCCTTATGCATCGTCAGGATGCGGTGGCTGACGGAGAGCACTTCCTGGATGTCCGACGAGACGATCAGGATAGCCAATCCCTGAGCCGCGAGCGCTTCAAGCTGTTCGTAGATGTCTGCACGCGCGCCGACGTCGACGCCCCACGTGGGTTCGTTCAGGATGAGGACTTTGACACCCGCTTCAAGCCAGCGGGCCAGCACGACTTTCTGCTGGTTCCCGCCGCTCAGATAGCGCGTTCGGGTTTCGACGCCACCCGCCATACGGATGCCGAGCCGGTCAACCCACTTCTGCGTGTTGGCGCGTTCCAGCCTGCGCCGGAACCAGCCCATGCGCGATAGCTGTCCCCAGTTCGCCAGCGTGACGTTTTCGCGCACGGTCATATCGAGCACCAGCCCCTGCACCTTGCGGTCGATGGGAACAAAGCCGATTCCGGCGCGTCGGGCGTCGCGCGGGCTGCGGATGGTCACCGGCGTGCCGTTGATGAAGATCTGCCCGCTCTGGTAAGTGTCCGCGCCGAAGATCGCCCGCGTCAGCCTTCCGTGCCCCGCGCCGAGCAGGCCGAAGATACCGACGATTTCGCCCCTGCCGACGGTCAGCGAAATGTCTTCGAAGTCGCCGGGGCGCGTCAGCCGTTCCAGCCTGAGCACAGGCTCACCAGCGGCGGGCGCTGTTTTTCGACTGCGCTCGGTCATCTTGCGGCCTACCATCAACTGGGCGATTTCGCGGGTATCGAGGTCTTCAATGGGGCGGGTGGCGATGTGTTTGCCGTCGCGCAGGATGGTGACACGGTTGGCGATGCGCGGGATTTCATCCAGACGATGCGAGATATAGATGATGGCGACGTTCTGCGCCTGTAGATTGCGGATGATTTCGAACAGGATGTCGACTTCGCGCGGGGCGAGCGCTGCCGTTGGCTCGTCCATGACGATGATGCGCGCCTGAATGGCCAGCGCCTTGACGATTTCGACGATTTCCCGTTCGACGACGCTCAGGTCGCGCATGAGCGCTCGCGGCGGGATGTTGACCTTGAGCAGCGCCAGATACTTACGGGCGATGTCGTCTACGGCTTTCCAGTCGACGAATGGCCCGCGTCGGGGCAGGTGGCCCAGCAGCAGATTTTCGGCCACCGACAGGTCGGGCGCGTAGTGCAGTTCCTGATAGATCATGCGAATGCCGTGCGCTTCGGCGTCTCGTGGCTCGCGTAGCGTCACCAGCTCGCCGTCGAGATAGATGTCGCCGCCGTCCTTTTGATAGTCACCGTTGAGGATTTTGATGAGGGTCGATTTGCCAGCGCCGTTTTCACCCAGCAGCGCCAGCACCTCTCCGGCGTAGAGATCGAGCGAGACGCGGTCAAGCACCGGCACGCCGAAGAAACGCTTGCTGATGTCGCGCATTTCGAGCAGCGGGCGGCGGTTATTGTCCACGGCGGGCCTCCCGTTCGCTCCAGCGCTGGCGTATCTGGTCAAATCCGACGGCCAGCAGCAGCACGGTTCCGCGCGCCACATCCTGCCAGAACGAGGAAATGTTGAGCAGCGTCAGGCCGTTGTCGAGAATACGCAGAATGATTACTCCGATGAACGTGCCGACGAGCGAGCCTTTGCCGCCCGACAAACTGGTTCCGCCGAGCACGACCGCTGCGATGACGGTGAATTCCAGCCCGACGGCGGAGCGCGGCGCGCTCGATGCCAGTTGTGAAACGTTGATCAGCCCGCCGAGCGCCGACAGCAGCCCGGTGACGGCATAGACCACCAGCAGATGCCGGTTGACGCGAATGCCGGAGAGCCGGGCCGCTTCGCGGTTGCTGCCAATGGCATACAGATTGCGCCCGAAGGGCGTGTGATTGAGCACGACCCAGAACAGGGCATAGAGCAGCAGCATGAGCAGCAGCGAGAACGGGATGCCGGCGATTGCGCCGCGCCCCAGAAACTGAAAGCCTGGGTCGTTGAGGAGATTGGTTTGCCCGCCGCTGAGCACGAACGCCAGCCCGCGCGCAATCGAGTAAGCGCCAAGCGTGGCGATGAGGGGGTTGATTTTGAACCGCGTGATCAGCAGGCCGTTGGTCAGCCCCACAATCGTGCCTGCGATCAGCGCCGCGAGGGCGCAGAGCCAGATAGACGGCCAGCCGTAGTTGAGCAGCAGCACGCTGGTGACGACGCCGGCGAGCGCAGCCACCGCGCCGACGGAGATATCGACGCCGCCGGTGATGAGCACCAGCGTTTCCCCGATGGCGACAATGCCGACAATCGCCAGTGTGCTGGCAAGATTGACCAGATTGATGGCCGTCAAGAAGTTGGGCGACCTCCAGGCGAAGAAGACAACGAGGATGAGAAATGTCGCCGCGAGGCTGATGGTGGTTGCCGCCTGCCTGCCGCGCGGGACAGGCAGCGGCGCGGATTCGATTCTATTCATGGGTGAGCATTGCGTTCACGGTAGCGTTCCGTTGCCGGCCTCTCATCCCCTCTTTCCCGCGGGGAAAGGATGAAGCCCTGACAGCGAATGTGGCCGTCGACAGGGTGTGTTTTGGCGCAGGGACGCGGCATGCCGCGTCCCTGCTGGCTGCCTCATGCCAGCCATTTCGCTGGTCCAGCCACCTCGCTTCCACTTTCGGAAGTGGGGATGAGGGCGATGCGGCCCGGCTTAAGAGCCGGCTTCTTCCGTGGCTTGGGCTTCAGCCGTAACTTCGCCGCAGTGCTCCGGCCAGTTCTCCGGATAGTAATCGCAGATATTGTCCGCGCTGATGAAGACATGATCGACGTAAACCGACGGCGGAACCGGGCGGCATTCGAGAATGTCGATCATCGTCGGGATGAGCTTCGCGCCGTAGTTTTCCGGGAAGTAGGCGGTAGCGCCCAGATAGCGGCTGTTTTCCTTCAGCATTTCTTCCTGTCCGCTTGGGTCGGCGTTCTGGCCCACGACCATGATCTGATCGCCGCGTCCGGCAGCTTCGGCGGCGGCAATCGTGCCGATCCCCGTGCCGTCATTGATCGTCATGGCGACGATGCGAGTGGCGTCGGGGATGGAAGGCAGCGTATCGCTGACAACGCGGAAGGCTTCTTCCTGAGTGTTCTTGCTATCCAGATGGAAGATCAATTCTTCCGGCACTGGATTGGCGACATTCGCCTGGAAAGCGTCGAGCATACCCTGCATACGCGCCGCCGGAATTTCGCCCGACTGCGGCAGTTCGAGCATCAGCACGGCATCGACCTGTCCGTCCCAGTTTTCGTTCACCCACTCGGCCAGCGCCTGACCGGCCAGCTCACCGGCATAGTAGTTGTCCGCGCCAAAGAAGACCGCGCCGGGCATCGGGATGTCAATCGCGATCACCGGGATATTGGCCTGCCGCGCCCGCGACATGATGACGTTGCCAAAAGCTGCGTCGGTCTGGAAATGGATGATGCCGTCCACGCCCTGCGTGATGAAGTTTTCCGTGTTCGCCAGCGCGGTCGCGCCATCCAGACGGTTGTCCGCGAGCACGAGTTCGACGTTACCCGCGGCTTCGGCAGCTTCGATGAGGCCTTCACGGACAAGCTGGGTGAAGGCGATGTCTTCGGTCAGATTGGCGAAACCGATGACATAGCTATCTTTGGCGGTGGGACAGTCGTCCTGTGCGCTAACAGGTAGCGCGAAAAAGGCGCTGCAGACGAGCGCGACCAGCGTGACAATGACGCCCGCCGGTTTCAAGAGGTTTTTGTTCATGACAAACTCCTTGTGTGAAACAATATTCAACTAACGCAATTTGGTTTTGGTGGGTCGATGGGGAACGTTTTCTTCTCCTTGACTACTTTGCGGTCTTTGTTGAAGTTTGTTGCAATTTTTCGAAGTTTGTTGAAACAATAGCATATTGCACGATATGGTGTCAACGAGTTGCCGATGATTATGACGACCTACGAACGACGTCAGACGATCCTGCGCTTGCTGCGCGAACGCGCGGGAGTGCATGTGACCGAACTGGCGGAAATGCTGAATGTGTCGGAAGGCACGATCCGCAACGATCTGACGGCCCTTGAAGAAGAAGGTCTGGTCGTGCGTGTGCGCGGAGGGGCAATTATCCGGGACAACGCGCCTGCCGGGCCGGCGCTGACGGCGCGGGCGCAGGTCAATTTTGAGGCCAAACGGCGTATCGCGCGCCGGGCGGCGGATATGGTTGAGGATGGGGATGCCATTGCGCTGGATGCCAGCACGACGGTTCTGAACATCGCGCCATTTCTGCAGGACCGGCGCGGCCTGACGATTATCACCAACGGCGTCGAAGTGGCGCGAGCGCTGGCGCAGAATCCGTCCCACACGATTATCCTGATCGGCGGCGTTGTCAGCCGCGATGGCAGCGCGTTGAAAGGCACGCTTGGCGCACCTATCGTGCAGAACCTTCGCGTGAAGACGGCGTTTGTTTCCTGCGTTGGGTTGACGACCGAGCAGGGCCTGTTCGATTCCGACCTCTATCTGGCGGAAACCAACCAGTTGTTGATGCGGGCAGCGCAGCGCGTCGTCGTGCTGGCGGACTCGACCAAGCTGGGGCAAACGGGGTTGGTGCCGTTTGCGCCGTTGTCTCAGGTGGCGCATATCGTCACGGACGCGAATATCACGCCTGAAACGCGCGACCAACTGATTGAGAGCGGCGTACAGTTGACCGTGTGTGGCGAGAGCAGCGTCGATACCTTCGGCCCGCATGACCGCGCGTCAAAGCCCTATCGCATTGGTTTTGCCAATCTCGGCGAGCAGGTGGTGTTTGCAGTTGATGTGCGCCGCGGGTTGGAACGGGCGGCGCAGGCGACCAGCCATGTCGATCTGGTGCTGGCGGACAACCAGCTTGACAGCGAAGTTGCGCTTCAGGTCGCCGACCACCTGATCGAGCGCGGCGTTGATCTGGTGATCGAGTACCAACTCGACGAAACCATTGGCAGCGTGCTCATGGACAAATTCAAGCGCGCGAATATCCCGGTGATCGCCGTCGATATTCCCATCGTCGGCGCGACCTATTTCGGCGTCGACAACTTTCGTGCCGGGCATATGGCCGGGGTGGCGCTGGGGCGCTGGATCGAGGAGCACTGGCAGGGGCAGGTCGACGCGGTTGTGGTGCTGGAAGAACCGCGTAGCGGCCCGCTGACCGCCGGGCGTATTCAGGGGCAGCTTTACGGTCTGAGCGAAGTCATCGGCGAGGCGGCGCTCAAAAATACCTACTATCTCGATAGCGGCAATGTCAGCGATGTCAGCGAGGCGCAAACGTTTGAAATCCTGAAGCAGCTCAAGGGGCTGCACCGGATCGCATTTGTCTGCTTCAACGACGACGCGGCTTTGGGAGCGCTGGCTGCGGCGCAGCGGGCCGGACGCACGGAGGACGTGGTCATCGTGGGGCAGGGCGCAGACCGCCGGCTGCGCGAGGTCTTGCGTAAACCGGGTTCGCGCATCATCGGCACGACCGCTTATCTGCCGGAACAGTACGGCGAGGCGCTGATCGCGCTGGCGCTCAAAATCCTGCGCGGCGAGCCGGTGCCGCCCGCCGTTTATACCGATCATGTCTTCATCGACGCGAATAACGTCTCGCTCTATTACCCCGAATAGTATGAGCAGCGACGTGCCGCGCGGGCCATGGATGCCGGTCTAAGCGGTTCGCGGCCTGTCACGGTATAATGTTACGGGCCGCGCTTATTCCAGGAAATCATGTCCTCAACAACCTTGTCCATACAACAAACCCAGAGCTATCGCTGGGTGATACTGGCGCTATGCGCGTTGACGCCGTTGTTTGTCGTCACGCTGCCGAATATGTCGCTGCCGCCGATGTTCGCCGTTATCAGCGATGAGCTCAATCTGACGCTGGTGGAAACCGGCGCCATCTGGGGCATGGGGTCGTTTGCGGGTATTTTCTTCTCGCTCATCGGCGGGACGCTGGGCGACCGCTTTGGGGCGCGCGCGACGCTGTTTGTCGCTTGCCTGTTCGCCGGTCTGTTTGGCCTGATGCGCGCCTTCTCGGTGGATTTCATCACGCTGCTGCTGACAATGCTGGCGTTCAGCGTGTTCCAGATGATCATCCCGGTGATGGTTTTCAAGGTCGCGCGCCAGTGGTTTCCGGCGGAACAGCTTGGCATGGTCAGCGGCGTGATTTCCGCCGGGTTCGCCTGTGGGCTGATGCTTGGGCCGCTGCTCAGTACCAGTGTCATTTTGCCTGCACTTGGCGGCTGGCGACAGGTGCTGGTGTTCTACGGGTTGATCGCCATAGCGATCAGCCTGTTCTGGTTGTTCCTTCACCCGCCGGTTGGTAACACCGACGCCGGCCGGGCGGCGCGCTCCTCGCTCGGAGACAGCCTGCGTCAGGTCACGCGCCTTCGCAACGTATGGGTTCTCGGCATCGCCGGCATGGGTGTTACCGCCTGCTTTCAGGGATTCACCGGCTATCTGCCGACCTATTTGAAAGCGATTGGCTGGGAAGAACTGGCGGCCGACCGCGCACTATCTTTCTTTTTCATGGCCAGCCTGACGATGGTGATCCCGCTCAGCATCCTTTCCGACCGGCTGCGGCTGCGTCGTGGCTTTCTGGTTTTCGCCGCGCTCGTGCTTGGCGCCGGCGTTGGCCTGCTCGGTCTGGTAGACGGTGCGCAGGTCGTGCTGGTGGTCACCGTGACTGGGCTGGTCTTCGACACGTTCATGGCGATCCTCAACGCCAGCGTGCTGGAGGTGCGGGGCGTGGGCCATCTCTATGCGGGGACTGCGGTCGGCTTTGCCACCATGTTCCGCAATCTCGGCGGTGCGCTGTC
>QGUR01000403.1 GCA_003242205.1 Chloroflexota bacterium
TCAAACAAAAAAACGGCAAACGGATTTTAGTCCGGTTCGTTGGGCCTGGAATTTTTTTAAAGAGACGGTGCTGGCGGACGACCACAAGCTGCTCCGCAAGACGCTGGTGAGCTATCTCGAATCGAACGATGCTTATCTCGTGGTTGGCGAAGCCTCGGATGGCGATGAAGCGCTGCAACAGACGCTCGAACTGCAGCCCGATGTGTTGATCCTCGACCTGAATATGCCGGGCAGGAGCGGGCTGGATATTCTGCCCGAGGTGCGCGAGAAAGCGCCGAACGTGAAGGTGCTGGTGCTGACCGGGCGCAATGAGGATTGGTACATTGTGCGCGCGCTGCGGAGTGGCGCGCATGGCTACGTGCTGAAGACGGCGGATGAGAGCGACCTGCTAAACGGCATTCAGAAGGTTGTGCAGGGGAAAGTCGTGCTGGGCGAGGGCGTGGCCGAGAAAGTGGTCACCGGACTGATTCTGGGGCAGGCTGACGACAATGGCGAACTGACGCCCACTGAACGGCAGGTGCTGCTGTACGTCGCCGCCGGTTACGAGAATGACAGGATCGCCCGCCACATGAGCATGACGATGCCCGAAGTCATCGAGGCGCTGGCACAGGCCATAGACAAGCTTGGCGCGCGCGACCGCAATGACGCGGCGCTGCGAGCCATCAATCAGGGCTATATCCTGCTGGAAGACCTGCATTCGGTCAATTCATAGGACGCGCGTTAGAAGGCGGCAGGCTGTCCGGCTGATCGACGAAGTGCACCAGATCGCTGATGGCATACTGCGTCATCAGCCACAGGTCGCCCACTGGCACGTATGTCAGATCGGGATCGGGGCGTGGGAGGCGCGCAAGCTCTTCGGCCAGCGCGTGAAGCCAAGGCTCGTGGCGGGCCCGCAGCGCTCCGAACTGCAACAGCGCCCGTTCGATGCCCTCGTCGGACTGGACCATGCGTTTGCGCCGCGCTGATTGGTAATAATAGGTATGTCGCCAGTCCCGGTGATCCTGCAACAATAGGGCAAGGTTGCGCCGCGCCTCATGCAGAACGGCGAGCAGCGTCGATATTGGCTCCTGATCTGCCGAAGCCCGCGCCAGAACCAACTGTTCGAGCAGCGTGACATACTTCTCGGCGCGATTCAGTCGCTTGCAGTACTCGCTATTGACCCACCACAGAACATCTGGAGAAAGCGTCATCCGTCCTCAGCCGCTGTTTCAAGGTGGCGACAGTCCCATTCTAGCACGGCTTTACAATTTTCATAAACATGGGCTGTGGTTGTGTAAATAGAACGTTTGTGCTAAAACTAAGCTATCATCCGGTGATTTCTGTGGTATGCTAGGAGAGCATTGTTGCAAGCACGGACGTAACTTTTCGTCTTTCACAATGCTTCGGCAATACAGCAGGACGCCGGGCAAACGATAATCGGGATACGTCATGAGCAGGTACGACGACGATTACGAAGACGACGTTGAGGACGATGACGTCTACGACGATTATATGGACGAAGGGGACGACGGAGACGAGTCGCCTCGGCGCTCGCCCGTAAGGCCGTTTTCTCCGGCCCTCACGCGCCCGGCGTCCGCGCCGTCGCCCGGTTCCAATGCGCCGGGTAACCGTTTTAGCGATACGTCCCGGCTTCCCGGAAGTCCGAGTGCGCCTCGTTCACCGTTGACAGGCGGGCCCAGCTCACGACCGGGTGAGCCTCCGGGGCCGCCGGGCAGTAGTAGTAGTTCGTTGCCCGGTCGCCCAAGCGGGGGACCGACGCCGCCGGGTCGCGCGCCGGGTTCTCCCCCGCCCTCGATGCCGAGTTCAAACCTGCCGCCACGACCATCTGGTCGGACGGATGACAGGCCGGCAACGCCGCGATTTAGCAATGCCGGAAATCAAGCGCAGACGGCGGCCTCCGAACAGAAAAGCGGTGGGCTTGGCAAGCTGTTGGGCCGCTTTGGTCGCGGCAATAAACCGGATAATAATCCGTCCGGCGCGTCGGGGGGCGGTTCGTTCATGTCGCGCTTAGGCGTCAGCAATAAGCCGGCCACATCCGGTAAAGAGGGAGGCAAAGGTGGCGGCCTGCTTAGCCGGTTCCGTTCTTCGAAGGACAGCGGCTCGTCATCGTCACAGTCGCGCTCTTCGAGTATGCCGGGCTTTTCGGGCAGTTCGCAGTTTGGCAGTCGCTTCAGTGGCTCAGGCTCCTCCGGGGCGCCAACAAAGGCGGCCTCCGCGCCGAAGACACCACGACCGTCACTGCGCGACCGGCTGAAGAATTTCTCGCTCTTCAAAAAACCGGACCCTCGAACGCAGGCTGCACGCGCGCGCGCCAACAAAACGCCTGCCGTTCGCCGGGAAGGCATGTCGCTCGACACCAAGCTCGACATTCTCGGCGTGGCGCTGGTGCTCAGTTCGCTGGCGCTGATCTTCAGCTCGATGTCTCCCAATCAGGGCCAGTTGACAGGCACGATCAATACCTTTCTGGCGCAGAATTTCGGCTGGGGGGCGATTGCCGTACCGCTGGCGATGTTCGCCGCCGGAATCTGGCTGATCCTGCGTCACTTTGGCGAAGAAGCGCCGGTGCTCGATCTGGTGCGCGTTATCGGCGTGCTGATGCTGTATGTGGGCTTGCTGGTGCTTTTCCAGTACATCGACTCGTTTTCGTATGATCTGCGCCCCGACGCCGATTATCTGGAACAACTGAAGAACATTTTCCTGCCGATTTCCTACATTTTGGGCCGCGGCGGCGGCTGGATCGGCGCGGAAATCTACTATTTTCTGGTCGCCAATCTGACCGAAATCGGCGGGTTTTTCGTCCTGCTTGCGTGGATAGTCGTCGGCCTGATGCTGACGCTGAGCCTGAGCGCGGCTGAGCTGGCGATCATCATCATCAGCGTGTGGCGCAGCTTCCGCGACGCACAGCGCCGCCGGGCACAGCGCCGCGCAGCCATGCTGGCCGAACAGCAGGGCGCGGCGGCGCAGGGGCTGCCGGGCATTTCGGTCACGCGTCCCGCGCCCGACCAATTGCCTTCCGGACGCTCGCCAGCTCTGCCCGCGCCTGCTGCGGAAGGGCCGAGCCTGAGCGAGCGCAGCATCCCGATCACTCAGGGCGGGCGCACGATTACCGCGTCGTTCCGGCCCGGCGAGCCGGTAGCGGTCGAGCGGGCCTCCGGCCAGCCGCGCACAACGCCGCTGCCGCTTGATGTGCAGCGCGCCCGTGACGACGATGAACCTGCCGCTGCGAAGACCGAGGGCGCGAAAGACAGCGGCCCCGGCAATCGCCTCGGCAGCTTTGCCGCGCGTATGCGACAGGTGGTTCCCGGCCGGGGGCCGAGGCCGCAAGCGGATGGCGAAAGCGCCGGTGCAACAGGCAGCGCAGCGGCCACGCCCAGGGCTGTCCCTTTAACACATCTAACGGTGCCGACGACTCAACCTGTGGAAGACTCGTGGGACGCCGAAAATTAAAAAAAAAAAAAAACA
>QGUR01000404.1 GCA_003242205.1 Chloroflexota bacterium
GCGACGATCAGCACGGGCAGCGAGCGCACGGTCGAACCGAGGGCCGGAATGATGTCCAGCCCTTTCGACGCCCACTGCAGGTCCTCCAGAATGATCAACACGCCATGTGGATGCCGCGCGCAGTAGGTTTGCAGCAGCTGTGTGATGGTCGAAAGCAGGCGCTGCTGCGCGTCGCCGGCCTCCAGCGCGGGGGCGTCGGGAACCGTCCGTTCGAGCAGGCGCTCGATATCGGGGACGATCTGCTTGAGCACGGCGGCGTTCGCGTCGTCCAGGTCGACGCCGAGCACCAGATGGCGCAGCGGCTCGCGCCAGATCTGGAACGGCAGGCCGCCTTCGCTGACGGCCTGCCCGCGCACCACCATCATGCCCTGAACCATGGCCGTCGTTCGCAGTTCGTCGAGCAGGCGCGATTTGCCGACGCCGCTCTCGCCGCCGACCAGCCAGATGCTGCCGCTCCCGCCGGTGGCCTCGTTCAGCGCCTGAGTGAGTCGCTGGAGTTCGGCTTCACGACCGACAAAGCGGGCAGCCTGCAGGAAGCTCTCGCGGATTTCGTGGCTTTCTTCGCGCGCCGGTTCGCCAAGCGCAGCCCGCAGGTCTTCGATCACATGCCGCGCGTCGCGGTAGCGGTGCTCGCGGTTCTTCGCCAGCAAGCGCCGCAGAATCACCACAAAGGGGTTGGTGCTGCTGTTGCGCCCGCCCGTTGCGGGCGTATCGTCGGGGCGGGGGACGAAAACCTGAGTGGGCTGTTCGTCCGGCGGCGTGGCGTTCGGCCTGAGTACAACCGTGCGGTCAGCGCCCGGATCGACCGGCAGATCGAGGCCGACGGTCGTGCGCTCATCGCCGGGTAGGGCTTCCGCCGCGTCGATGTTGCGGCCCATACGCCGCAGTTCGCTCGACGTCAGCAGATCGACAGCCGACATATCAGGCTCGGTGAGCATGACATTGGCCATCAACTCCTGAAGGGTCGCGCCGTCAAATGGCTGGCGTCCCGTGATCATCTCGTAGGCCATGACGCCAACGGAATACAGATCGGACGCTTCATCGGGCGGTTCGCCGCGCACGACCTCCGGCGCCATGTAGCGCACCGTGCCCGCATAGACGCCGTCCGGCCCCTGATCGCGCGCGATGGCCAGCCCGAAGTCCAGCACGCGTACCTGCCCGTCGGGCGTCACCAGCGCGTTATCGGGCTTCAGGTCGCGGTGGATAATGCCGCGCCGGTGCAGATAGACCAGCGCTTCGAGCACCTGAATCAGCAGCGACACCTTCTGTGCCAGAGGCGCACGGCGACCCGCTTCGCGCAGGGAAACGGCGTTCTCGATCAGCGACATCGTGAAATACGGGCGCTGTTCGTCGTCGAAGCCGTAGTCAAGCACGTCGACGACATTGGGGTGGCGCAGCGACGCCAGTACCTGAAACTCGCGGGTGAGTGCAAGGCGCAGGGTCGCGTCGTCCGCCACCGCGGAACCGGCGGGCATGCGTTTAAGCGCGACGGTTTCCCCCGTCAGGCGGTCTGTTGCACGGACGACCGAACCCATGCCGCCGGAACCCAATCGCTCTCCAAGTATGTACCGCCTCCTGAAGACTTCAGGGCGGGATTGCGTCAGCGTCATAAGCGCGT
The DNA here is from genome assembly GCA_003242205.1 of Chloroflexota bacterium. Classification (GTDB taxonomy): domain Bacteria; phylum Chloroflexota; class Anaerolineae; order Aggregatilineales; family Phototrophicaceae; genus ZC4RG36. Next base: position 1,619 of record QGUR01000404.1, read on the forward strand.
CCCGTAACTGGCAATTCAGGCGTGTTGATTGTCTGGCGTCGGAACAAGAGCGGCGTCAATCTCATAGCCATGGTAGCACAGGGGAGCGCGCGCGCATCGTTAAGCAGGTACGCGGCGGACAAATTCGGATTGGGGAACAGGGGAGAAGCGCCGCTATCGGGCGGTTTGCAAGTGACGTTTGAACCAGTCGGTGGCGTGCCGGGCTACCTGTTCCAGTGCGCCTTCTTCTTCAAACAGGTGAGACGCGCCGGGAATGATCGTCAGCGCGGTTTCGGCCTGAAGCGCGGCTTGCGCCTCGCGATTAAGCCGGATCACAACCGGATCGTTTTCGCCGACGATCAGCAGCGTGGGCGCGCGCACTGCCGCAAGCGCCGGGCCGGCGAGGTCAGGGCGACCACCACGCGACACGACCGCCGCTACTTCGTCCGGTCGTGCGGCGGCGGCTCGCAGCGCTGCCCCGGCCCCGGTGCTGGAGCCGAACAGCCCGACCCGCAGCGTTTTCAGGGCCGGCTGCGTCTGTATCCAGTCGAGCGCGCCTTCGAGCCGCCGGGCCAGCAACTCGATGTCAAAGCGCAGGTGGCGCGTTTGCAGGTCAATGCGTTCTTCCTCAGCGGATAGCAAATCCATCAGCAACGTGGCCAGCCGCGCTTCGTTCAGAACGCGTGCGACGAAGCGATTGCGCGGGCTGTGGCGGCTGCTGCCGCTGCCGTGGGCGAACAACACCAGACCGCTCGCGTTCGGCGGCAGCGTCAGATCACCCTGTAAGCGCAGCGCGTCGATTGGGATTTCGACAGCCTGTTCGTGCAGATGTGTCTCGCGTTGGGAAGTCATGAGGGGAACCCTCCGCTAAAACGCCACCCGGCATACCGGCTGGCGCGTTCGCATGGGAACGGAATGGCGGCGTCCCGGTCGGAGCGCGGCGGCTAGTCCCGGGGGGCTATCAGCGTCTCGCGGGCGCGGTTCAGGAGCTCGCGCACTTCGTCATCGGTCGTCTGCCCGAATTCCCGATACCACAGGCCGACGGCGTAGAATGGTTCGGGCGTGTGCAGGCAGATAACCTCGGTGACCTGCTCGGCCAGCATGTCACAGGTTTCCTGCGAGGCGACCGGCACGGCAATCACGATTTCTGCCGGCTGCTTCTGCCTGACGGCCAGAACAGCGGCCTGCATCGAAGCGCCGGTTGCCAGCCCGTCGTCGACCAGAATCACCGTCTTGCCGCGCAGGTCAGGATAGTCGCGGTTGCCCCGGTAAAGCCGTTCCCGCCGTTCCAGTTCCGCCTGCTCGCGTCTGACGGTCGCCTGAATCTGCTCGCGCGTGACGCCATAGTGTCGCGCCACGTCCGGGTTGAGGAGTTGCACGCCGCCGGTCGCGATGGCTCCCATCGCCAGTTCCTCGTGCCCCGGCAAACCGAGCTTGCGCACGAGGAGGATATCAAGCGGCGCGCGCAGCGCCTCGGCCACGGGATAGGCCACCGGCACGCCGCCGCGCGGCAGCGCCAGCACGATCACATTGGGCCGGCCCGTGTAACGAGCCAGCGCTTCCGCCAGCTTCTGGCCTGCCTCGTGGCGATCCTCGAAAATCATGACAAATCCTCGCGTTCCCGAATCGCCTCGACGCGCGTCATCCAGCGAATCGGGACAAGTTTGGTAATGTATATTGTTATTTTAGCCGGTTTCAACGCGAGTGACAACCATTGTGGCCATAGTTCACCGACCCCTCCGTTTGGAAGCCCGCAGCTTTAGCTGTGGGGAGGAAAAACGGGGCGCGGAGCGCCAGTTGCATAGCTCGCACATTTGTGTTATCCTTTCATATATGAAGCTCATCGCGCAGGT
>QGUR01000405.1 GCA_003242205.1 Chloroflexota bacterium
AGTTGTGTTGAGCCCGTGAATGCCAGTGGTGGGATTCCGAAAATCCAGTAAAGCCAAATTGGGCCGGGGCGTTGCCGGCGGGTTTCCTGGGGAATGCTGGAGATCAAGCCGCCGGTAAACATCGCCGTGTAAATGGCAATGTCGCGAGCGCAGAGAGTCATTTTGTAACCCATGCGCTCGTCACCCACGAACGCGCGCGAGGCGAACTGCAGTGCCGGGCTGAAGCCATAAACGTCGATGGTTTCGGGATTGGCAAAGGGTTCCAGCGCGGCTTCAAACGCTGGCGAGCCGGTGATGTATTCCTCAAATGGTTTCAGCTCGCTGCCCACAATCGAGCGCGGGTAGAACGGTTGCTCACCATAGAGAAAAAGCGTGCGAAACGCGAACTGGTGACAGAACGGGCTGTAAAGCGTATAGATGATGCGCGCCGGCCCTTCCGCGCCGATCCGCATGAGCGTGGGCGCGACAAATGGCAGCGTGATGTAAATGCCGAGCAGGATCAGGGCGACGCGCAGCCAGCGCCGGGACAATCGGAGCAGCCAGATATTCGCCCGAACCGCGAACGAGCGCGTTCTGCCCGCTGTTTTTGTTTCGCTTTTTCCCGCCATGATCGTCTATCCGTCTACGCGAGGCACTCAGGCCTCGATCAAATAAGGTCGAAGGATGTCTTCAAGCTGGTGTCGCGTTACCGGGCCGTAAAACACGTGGCTGATAGCGCCATCGGGCTGAATGACGAACGTCGTTGGTTGGCCGCGCAGCATGTAGCTACTGGCGATTTGGCCGTCCGGGTCCAGCACCATCGGGAACGTGAGTTGGTGGTTTTCGATCCAGTCGAGCACGTCTTCGATGTCTTCGCCGGTATTGACGCCGATGACGCGCAAACGCTCAGGCCCGTAGGCGCGGTACAGCGTTTCCAGCTCCGGCATTTCGATGCGGCACGGCGCGCACCACGTCGCCCAGAAGTTGACAATCACGGGCTGCCCGCGCCATGCGGCCAAATCAAGCCGGTCGCCATAGGGTGTCGCTCCCTTGATGTCGGGCGCAGTTGCTCCGACTTCTGGCGCGATCAGTACACCATCCTCGATACGTCCGGTGAACTCGGCGCGGTTGGGCAGGCCAGCGATCAGCACGGTGGCAATGGCGGCAAACAGGAAAAGCGCCGCCCCGCCGAGCAGCGCCACGCGACGTCGATCAAAACGCATGGACAACCTGACGCTAACAAACCTCAGCGCATTGTATCAGGAGAGGGCCGATTGAACCAAGTCGTCAATCTGTTCCGCCGTCAGTGGTCCGACATGCCGGGTAGTAATTATGCCATCACGGTTGATAACCAGCGTCGTCGGGTACTGGCGCACGCCGTAGAGGGTCTGAATATCGCCGGTTTCGTCGAGCGCCAGCGGGAATGTCACCCCCATTTCTTCACGGAAGCCGGCAACTTTGTCGGGCGTTTCGCGATTGTTTACCGCCAGCACTGTCAGGCCGTCGTCGCCATGTTCCTGATAGGCGCGTTCGAATTCTGGCATCTCGGTGCGGCAGGGGCCGCACCACGTGGCCCAGAAATTAAGGAGTACGACCTCACCGCGCAGGTCGGAAAGCCTGTGCCGCTCGCCCGTATCGGTGACGACTTCAAAATTGGGAGCTTGCTGGCCGGTGTCGCTTCCGACGACCGGCGCTGCCGCTTCAGCATCCAGTGGAAGCAGACCGCCTACGGGCGCGGCCTGATCGTTGGTCTGAGCGGCGGGCAAACCGGCGACTGGCGCGATGATCGGCACGGTCGCTCGTTCAAGCTCTCCGTTCAGGCAAGGCCCCACATCGCCAAATGGCATCTGGCCTGTGGCGAAGCCCAGCACGCATTCCTCGACACGTACGGAAAGTTCGGTGAATTGACCGGCGAAATTCGCGCTCAGGCGCTGAAGTTGTCCGGAGGCCACCAACACACCGATGACGATCAGCAGCGTGCCGGTTGCCAGTTCAACCGTGTGCATGTGGCGCTGGATGCGCCGGAGCACACCCTGAGCGCTGTCAAGCAGCATGGCTGCCAGCAGGAACGGCAAACCCAGACCGAGTGAATACGCGCCCAGCAGCACACCCGCCTGGCCGACATCGCCGCCGTTTGCTGCCATCGTCAGCACCGCGCCATAGACCGGTCCGATGCACGGCGTCCAGCCCGCGGCAAAGACGACGCCCATGAGCGCGGAACTGGCGAAACTCTGCTCGCCACGGGCGGTCATCCGCAACCGCACCTCGCTGTAAAGCGCGGTCTGGATGCGGCTGATCGTTCCGGTCCAGAAACGTTCGGGGGTGGTGAACGCGCCGCTGAGCACCAGCCACAAGCCGAAAACAACCAGCGCCGGCAGGATGAGCAGCGGGTCGATCAGCGCCCAGACGATGAGCAGCGCGCCTGCCGCCGCGAAAGCGAAGCTGAGCAGCGGTGACGAAATCCAGGCTTTGTGATTGAGCAGGGTTTGGAACGTGCGTGGCAGGATGCCGGTGAAGTGCAGCCCAAAGAAAATGACAAATAATCCGCCAACGCGGGCGATCAGATTTTCAATCAACGAGAGATTTTGTCGCCCGATCTGGAAAATGAACGCTGTCGCCAGCAAACCCAGGATGACGAAAATGAAGGTGAATCCGGCTATGAATGCCAGCCCGTGTAGTACGGTGACAAAGCGCTGTGTGACGGAAACGCTCCGGTCACTCATGCCTTCGCCGACGGCTGCGCGGGCCGCTACGGTATTGGTCAGCCGTCCGCCCATATAACCGATGTAGGCCGGCACCAGTGGTAGCACGCAGGGAGAGACGAATGACAGCAAGCCGGCAAGAAACGCCAGACCGATAGTTGGTTCCACGAATGACCTCGATACAACTCAGCGTGGCGAGCACGACGGATACTATTAAGATACCGTTATAGAGCGAATCTTACCTTAGCTGCAGGTGAGCGCCGTCTGAAAATCCTTAGCCGAAGGTCACAATCGCGCCATCAGGCAGCCATTCGTAAAGCCAGCGGGCGACTGCCGGCGCTACCTGAATCGCCGGGCCGCGTGCCGGGCGACCAAACTCATTGTGCCAGTAAGCGCCTGCCAGCACGCCCACGTCCGGGAGTTCGAGCGCCCAGGGAACGCCCTGTATGACGTTGCTTTCGTCGTCCCAGACAAGCGCGGGGAGTCTGCCGCCGATATGCGCGCCTGCTTCAGCCGGTGTATTGCTGTCTGTGGATACCGGCGCTGACGCAACTTCGGTTTCTCCTTCGAACGCGCTGAGCCGTTGTCTCTTCACGTCGATGCGTAGCCAGCGGTTGTCGCCGGAAGGGCGTGCTGGCGACGTGGGACGCCAGTGTCTGGCCGGTGTCCAGCCGAGCAGCGTTTGCGGCGACGTGCCGACGCCCAGCCATTCCGGTTGCCCATCGGCAGCATGAAGGGCATCGACGACGTGCAGCACGCCGCCATG
>QGUR01000095.1 GCA_003242205.1 Chloroflexota bacterium
GACCGTTCGACTTGCATGTGTTAGGCACGCCGCCAGCGTTCATCCTGAGCCAGGATCAAACTCTCCATACTGGCTTTCTCAAGCTCCCGCTTCTGTCTTCACATCTCTGTTGTTAAGCTGCGCCCCGGACATGTTTTCATGTCCGTTGGGATTAACATCATACCAAACCAATCTGCCTCCGTCAAGGCTAATTGAGCACAGAGACGGGGAATTTCGACACTCTCCTAAGAGAAGCGTCACATCCTTACAGGCAGATTGTTAAACGGCGTGGTGTTAAGCGACGGACATTCTACCATACTCAACACGCTTGGGAAGGGTGAAATCAGGCAAATTTCCGGAAATGCTCTACACCCTGTCGGGAACGAGCGTTTCCTCAATCACCGGCTCCATGCCGACGCTGCGATCTCCCAGCACGTCCTTGATATAGACCTCCTGCACGATCACCATAATGATCGCCGTAAGCGGCACAGCCAGCATAATGCCCAGAAAGCCGAAGAAGAACCCGGCAACGATCTGCCCGATCAGGATGAGCACCGCTGGCAGATTGATGCTCCCTGCGATCAGCAGTGGCCCGATCACCTGACTTTGAATGAACGACACGCCGTAAATCACGAACAGAATCCAGCCGATGTTCTCAGGCGCCTGCACGATACCGACCGCAATCGACGGGATGAGCGCGATGATCGGCCCGAAGTTGGGAATGAAAGACAGCAACCCCGCCAGAACTCCAAGCGCCGCTGCCTGCTGAATGCCGAGCGCGGCCAGCCCAAGCCCGGTCAGCACGGCGACGACGGCCATCGAAATCACAGTGGCGCGCAGCCAGCCGCGCAGCGTCAGATCGAGCCGGGCGATAATTTCACGAGCGCGATGCCGGTACCAGAGCGGAAACAGCTTGATCACGCCTTCCTGATGCATCTGCGGATCGGCCAGAAAGTAGAGGCTGAGGAAAATGATAATGAGAATGCTCAGCACCGTGTCGGCGACGCCTCCCAACACCGGCAGCACCGACGCGCCCAGCGTGCCGACTGCCTGAGCGATCTGCACGCTCAGCGTTTCGAACACCTCGCGCAGATTAATACTTTCCAGGAACGGATACTCGCGCTGAAGGTCGCCACTGTTCCACAGGCGAATCAACTCCTGCACGCCTGCGGGGATGGTCACGGTCGCCAACTGGACGAACTGCTGGATCAGGGTCGGCAGCGCCAGACTGACCAGCAGCGCGATGAGCAGCACAATGCATACCAGCGACAGAATCGTCGCAGGAACGCGCTTGATGCCGCGGCGCATGAAAAAGCGTGTCGGCATGGTGAACAACACGACCAGAATGATCGACGCCAGTGTCAGCAACAGTACAGCCCGAATGAACCACAGCCCTACCAGCAAAATCACAACCGCGACGGCGGTCAGAACCCAACGCGTGGTATTGCCGTTGGCAGTATTGGCGGACATTGGACGCATCACGAGCAGTTCTCCATCAAGAAGGCGGGAGTAACATGCTCCCGCCTCGCCTCAGGTTGCACAAACCGAACGACTGATTGCCTGTACTATTCGAGGTCGGATAACGAAGGCGACCTGCGGGTTGAGTCGGTGCCATTATCCTGATCGCCTTCAACACCATATAACCCCGTGGTGCGCGTCTCGCTACTGTCTTCGCCTGCCGGCTCATCATAATCCGGGTCAATATCGCGCAAATCAGGGGCAGTCTGGCCGGGTCGTTCTTCATCAACTTCCTCGACCATGCTTTCTTCGTTCGCTGAAGGCCCCCCCAGAATGATCGGCGGCCCGTCAGTTTCTTCTCCTGCAGGCTCCATGACCTCAACCGGCTGTTCCATCGCCTCATCCCCGGCCCGGGCTTCTTCCCTCAGCGTTTCTTCAACGACTTCAACAACCGGTTCGCGTTCCGAATCCGGTTCGGGCTGAGCGACGCGTGTCCAGACCGGGCCGGATTCCGGCGGCTCCTGCTCCAACCGGGACGGCGCAGGCGAAGGCGCATCAGATGGCGGCGTATACTGCACGGCCACAGTCTCCTCCCGCACCGGCGCTTCCGGCTCTTTGCGAGTCACCAGCGGCGGCGCGAAAGGCCGGGCGACATCCTCATGTTGCACGTCGATATCGCGTTCCGACAACAGCTGAATGTGAACGCGCGGGGCCGCCGCCAACTGCAAGCCAAGCTGCTTCAACATCACCTGCCGCAGTGTCCGGTCGATTTCACGCTGTTTATCGGGCACGTTGACATCGCTGCCTACAACGCCGATATCCATCTCGATGTCTGCCTTGCCGTCGATGCTTCGCAGCCGAGCATCCGCCGAAACGACGTTCGGCACCTTGCGAATGGCCTTGAGAATACGCTCGCGCGCCGACTCGACGCTCACGTCCGTCAACGCGCCGCTTGCCTTAACCATCAGGCCATCCTTGCTGTACAGCCGCGGCTGGCGGAGCGCCAGAAACAGAGCCAGCAGGATCAGCACGGCGAGCACAAACGTCACGAGGCCTCGTTCGAGCGAACCAAACCGTGTGAGCGACTCAATCGCCCGCGCCACATCCTGCGGAAACATCAGGATCATCACTACCAGAGCCAGCAGCGCCAGCCCGTAAATGATGAGCGCCAATCGTCGTAAGAAATTCAAGATCTGCTCCTTCAGTTGCTCGCCACTTCAGCCTGTGTAGCGTACAACGCATAGCGTGAGATCATCGCGCGCGGGCGCGCCAGCGCAAAACGCATCGACTCGCTGAATGATCGTTTCGAGGATCCGGTTTGCGCTTTCCCCCGCTACCTCCAGCACGGCCTGCACCAGCCGTTCCTCGCCAAAGAAGTTATGCGCCGGGTCTTCGGCCTCGGTCAGCCCGTCCGTGTAATAGACAATGACGTCGCCCGGCTCAAGCTGCGTTTCCACCGCACGCAGCGGATTATCTGGAAACCAGCCAATAGCGCGACCGCCGCGCGGCATGAAATCGGCCTGCCCTGTTCGGGCATGCAACCAGAGCGGCGGGTTATGCCCAGCGTTGACATGCGTCGCGCGTCCCGTGCGCTCAAAGACGCTGTGATAGACCGTAACAAACATGCCACTACGCATGTCGTCGAGAATGAGATCGTTCGTGCGCGCTATGGTATCGAGCGGCGAAAACCCGGCAGAGGCATGGGTTCGGATCATGCTGCGCGCCACCGCCATGAACAACGCCGCAGGCGCGCCCTTGTCGGACACGTCGGCAATCACCAGTCCAAGCGCGTCATCGCCCACAAGAAACAGGTCGTAAAAGTCTCCCGCCACTTCGCGCGCCGACCGCCAGCCCGCGGCGATGTCATAGCCCGGCAGCGTGGGAACCCGGCCCGGAAGCAGCGACTCCTGGATTTCGCGGGCCATTTGCAACTCGCGTTCCATACGGCCCTTTTCGACCGCCACGCGGTACAGACGCGCGTTCTCAATCGCCGTGCCCGCCTGCCCGGCCACCGCGCTCAACAACCGGAGATCGGCATCGGTGAAATTGCCCGATCGCAACGACGTGTCAACGTAAACCACACCGATCAGGCGGCCCTTGACCAGCATCGGCGCGCACAGGATGGCGCGCAGACCGCGCATGATGATGCTCGCGCCCGGTTTGTAACGCTCGTCAAACTGGGCGTTATTCGTCAGCAGCGGCTGTCGCGTGGCAACCACCTGATTGACAATGGTCGTGCTGTAGGCATTGGCCTCGTCCAGCGTTTCGCCATCCATGCCACGCGCAACCAGCACCTGCAACTGGCCGCCATCATCCCCGGCAATCATCAGAAAGCCGCGCTGCGCCCGCGTCACCTGCATCACCGAATCCATGACGTTGTTGAGCACTTCATCGAAGTCCAGGCTGGAGTTGATGGTGCGCGTAATCTCATAGAGCGTCAGCAGATGCTCTGGCCCGATCTTTTCCAGCGCGGCTTGGTCGGACATGCGGACAGAGTTCCTTCACAAACAAAGGCACGAATACGATACATTTATTATAACACTCCAACCTTACGCATCGAACGGGCGAGCGAAAGTGTTTTGAAACTATACGCCGGGGCCAATGGTCTGTTGTCCCAAAGGCCATAAGCGCCGTTTAATAGAAATCACTTCACTTATCCCGACATACATCAGAGGACGCCCGGCGTGAACACCGACCACCTGCTTATGCTCTTTGACTACAATTACTGGGCAAACGGTCGCATTCTGGAACAAACGGCAAAAGTATCGCCGGAACAATACACCGCTCCGGCGAGCGTCCCGTTCGGCAGTCTGCGCGGCACGCTCGTTCACCTGCTCAGCGCGGAGCGAACATGGCGCATGCGGTGTCAGGAAGGCATTTCACCATCGGCGATGCTTTCCGAAACCGGCTACGCCACCTTCGACCAGTTGATTTCCCTGTGGCGCGAGGAAGAAAGCGCGATGCGTGCCTATATCCGGACGCTATCCGAAGCCGATCTGGAAAAACCCATTCGCTACACCAACACCAAAGGAGCGACGCTGGAAGTTCGCCTGTCGCACATCCTGACGCACGTCGTCAACCACGGCACGCAGCACCGGTCAGAGGCGGCCATCCTGCTGACCGATTTCGGCCACTCACCCGGCGATCTGGACTTCATTTATTTCTCGCTGGCGCAACAGCCGACCGGAGCGCGACCATCATAAACATTTGCGCGCAGCAGGGTTTGCGTTAAGCTGTCGCCATTCTTATCGCAACACGCCCAAAACCAGAAAGGCGCACAACGGCAATGGTTTCTCCGCATGAATACGCCCGATCACAGCAACCGGCATTCCTCGAACAACTGAAAGAGCTGATCCGCATTCCGAGCGTCAGCACCAATCCTGAGAACGCTGGCGATGTCCGGCGGGCCGCGGAATGGCTGGCCGCCGACATGCGCCGTATCGGCATGGACGTCGAAATCGTCGATACACCCGGCCATCCGATCGTCTATGGCGAATGGCTGGGCGCAGGCCCCGACAAACCGACCGTGCTTATTTACGGGCACTACGATGTTCAACCGGCAGAACGGGAAACAGGCTGGGACACCGATCCCTTCGAGCCGGTGATCAAGGACGGCAAACTGTACGCGCGCGGCAGTTCGGACGACAAAGGCCAGATGTTCGCGCAGTTGAAGGCCGTCGAGTCGCTACTGCTGAGCGACGCGAAATCGCCGGTCAATATCAAGTTCCTCGCCGAAGGCGAAGAAGAAGTGTCGTCGCTCCATCTGGGCGAGTTCGTGACCGCCAATCGTGAACGCCTGAAGGCCGACGTGTGCGTTATTTCGGACAGCGGCATTCTGGCTAAAGACCAGCCTTCGATTGTCTACTCGCTGCGCGGCCTGACCTACATGGAGCTGCACGTTCAGGGACCGGACAAGGACCTCCACAGCGGAGGTTTCGGCGGCGGCGTTCACAACCCGGCTCAGGCATTGTGCGAGCTGATCGCCGCGCTGCACAACCCGGATGGCAGCATTGCCGTGCCCGGTTTTTATGACGATGTCCTGCCGCTGAGCGCGCAGGAACGCGAGGAGATAAAAAAGACCGACTGGACCGAAGAGGAATGGCTCAGGATCACAGGCGTTCCTCAGGTCTGGGGCGAGGCCGGGTACAGCCTGCGCGAGCGCATCGGCGCACGCCCGACGCTAGAGGTCAACGGTCTGCTAAGCGGTTTTACCGGCGAAGGGGCAAAAACGGTGCTGCCCGCCAAAGCAATGGCGAAGATTAGCTGCCGTCTGGTGGCGAACCAGTCTCCGCAGCGGATTTACGAGCTGGTGCGCGACTACATAGCGCAGATCACGCCGCCAACCGTGCGAAGCGAGGTACGCCTGCTGCATACCGGCGAACCTGCGCTGGTCGATCTCAACTCGCCAGCCATCCAACTTGCGATCACCGCTTACGAAAAGGGCTGGGGCAAAACGCCGGTTTTCGTGCGCGAAGGCGGCAGCATCCCCATCGTGGCCGACTTCCAGCGGGAACTTGGTTTGCCGGTTATCCTGATGGGCTTTGGGCTGGACACCGACGGAGCGCACGGCCCGAACGAGCATTTCGATATCGAAATGTACTACAGGGGCATCGACACGGCGATTTACTTCCTGCAGGAAGCGGCAAAGCTCTAAAGAGGAAAGCCAGGGTTTCTCGCCCCGCGCCAGATCGAAAAGCCGGTTTGGCGCGGGGCGAAAAGCCGGCTGTCTATGGCGTGTTGACCCAGTTCACCATGAACTGCGCCCATTCCGTCTCATCGGTTTCCCAGTCCGCATAAATGGCAACGCCGCGCACGTAACGCGCATTGTCGCCCGCCTCCTGCAACCCGAGCTTGACGCCGTTTGTAGCCGAGACGATGTTCTCAACCAGCGGGTCGTGTCCCGGCGGTTCCGCTTCGTAGGTAGGTATGCCGATCATGACGTGCGCCCCGGCCCCCGCGCCGGTATCGAGGGCTGATAGCGCACGGGCATAGGTCGCTGTCTGATAAGCGACCCACTGGCTGTAATCGGGCGCGCTGTCCAGACCGCTGTTATAAGCCATGACCGCCAGTTCATCGACGATCAACGCCACGCTCTGCTTGTAACGCTCGTCCCAGACAGTACCCGGCACGATCAGCGGCGGAACCGGAACATCGACGCCCAGCGGGCTCCAGTCAGGTGGAATGGCGGCGGAAATCGGCGTCTCACTGCCGACAGTCTCGCGAACGCGGCTCAACAGGCTGAGGAAGGTCGTGTCGTTATTCCAGACAGGCTCGACATTCAGAAAGACGCCATCGAAACCCAGTTCGCCAACCGTGCGCCGGCTGAAATCCGCCACCGCCTGTTGTACGTCTTCGCTGCCCATGTCATGGTTGCCGGGGCCGACGGGCAGACTGATCCAGCCGTACAGGACCGACTCGGGATAAAGCTCTTTAAACTGCTCGACAAAATCCTTAACAACAGGTTCTACTTCGTCGAATTCATTGGTTCCGTCACGCCGGCCGCCCCAGCTCATATCCGGCTTCAACCAGCTTACCCAAGCGTAGACAGTGCCGATACGGTGCTCGCGCAGACGCTGCACCAGCTCCTCGACCTCGGCAGCCTCATCGAGCGCATAGGTCCATTCGGTGCCGAGCCACAGGCCGTTCGGCGGCGTTTCGGGCGGTGCGCTGGCCCCCTTGAACTGCCCGAGCACGTAGAGAATGCCGAACACCAGAAGCAGCGCCCCCGCGGCATACAAGAGGTAGCGCGTTTCGGGAACCCGGATTTCGGGGAGCTTCAGCGCGCCGGCTGGCACAAGCTGCTGTTTCGCCAACCGGCTGCCCGCCGGTCGCACCATCGCCGCTCGTTCCATGCGCTTACGCCGGCGTTCGCGCGCCCGGCCACGCCGTACTTCCCGCGACGGCGGTTCGTATGCTGGTGGTGTTTCGTAATCCACTGCGATTTATCCTGACAGACTCGACAGGCGGTCAATGATACGCGGTAACAGGATAAGGATGACGATAATGACGAAAACGATCGTGCTGACCAGCGCCGCCGCCGAAGCGACGTCCTTACCGATCTTCGCCATCGGATGAGGATCGGACGAGGCCAGATTAATCGCCGCTTCAATGGCCGTATTCAGACACTCGGTGATCCAGATGCTGCCCAGCGCCAGCGTGAGAAAAGCCCAGTAAAAGACCGGGATTTCCAGCCACAGACCAAGGAGGACAACGACGACGGTAACGATTGAGGCGAAGCGGATGCTCTGCTCGCGGGCCAGAACGTAGAGCAACCCGGCGACTGCAAATTTCAGACTTTTGAGCCGGCTGGAATTGGTCGTGGGCGTGTGCTTGCCCGCATCAATCTTCATCGTGCCCAAAACGGACAGATCGAGTTCTTCACCTTCCGGCGTGATTAGCACATCTTTTTCTTCTTCTGCGTCGATTTCTGCGTTGCCGGCCTTTGGTTGTTCCTCAGCAGACACAGTCTCCACCCTCTCCCCATTGCCGGGCACTTGTCAGGGGCCGGGCAGCCCCAGACGGAACAACAGCGGCGGCCCAAGCACCAGCACGCCAACGATGATCGAAGCGACAACGCCGAGCAGAACAGCGGCGGCAGCGACGTCCTTTCCCACTTTTGCCATGGGATGAAGTTCCGTAGTCGCCAGATTGACCGCTGCCTCGACAGCGGCATTGAGAAACTCGGCCATCCATACAATCGTAATCACAATCACCAGCAGCGCCAAACGCACGGCGTCGACTTGCAGCGCCAGCGCCAGCAACATCACCATGATACTCGCGACCATCTGGATACGCGTATTTTTTTGCCGGCGCAGCATATACAGCCAGCCCGCCACTGCATATGCGAAGCTAAGACGCCGGTTGCGGCTCGTCAGCGGGCTATAGTCGTCCGGATCGATTTTCATCGTGCTGGTCAGCAGCTCAATGTAGTCCCTCATCGCCAGCCCCGCCCTCCAGTGCGGGCAGATAATCGCGTGGAATGCCAAGCGCATCGAGAATCCGTTCCTGTGTGGCCCACATTTCCCGCCGCGCTTCATCACTGTCGTGGTCATACCCCAACAGGTGCAGACAGCCATGTACCACCAGCAGCGCAAGGCTATCGTCAAGCCTGTGACCGAGCGCTTCGGCCTGCGCTGAAGCGTAGGGATAGGCAAGGATCAGATCGCCCAGATATGGCGGTTCATCAGGCAGAACAATGGGTGGAGCGTCGGAAGGAAACGAAAGGATGTCGGTCGGCGCGTCGACGCCGCGATATTGACGGTTCAGCGCCGCGACCTGACTATCGTCAGCAATCACCAGTGTCAACGCGCTGTCCTCGCCCGCCGCAGTAAGCCGAAGCGTTGCTTCCGCGGCCTCGCGTAGACGAGCCTCATTCACCGGAAAGGCGCGCTCGTTCTGAATTTCAATATGCGCCATCAGTCTCTTTCCGCCTTATCTTCCGCAGGCTCTCGCCGGCTGTCTCCGGCACTGAGCGCTCCATCTTCACCTCCCCCGGTTTCGGCAGACAGACCGGTGCGTCGCAGCGGAGGAACCTCCGGCAAAGGCTCGTCGTCTTCCACGTGCACGACCGGCAATTCGGATGTCTGCGAAACCGACACGCCGCCCCCCTCATCGTTCAGCGGCGGTTCCGGATACCGGGCGGCTTCTCCCCGCACCGGCATATTGGCATCCAACAGCTCGTCCGCCGCGACTTCCGCCGCGATTTCGGGCTGGCCATCGACCGGCGCGGGTATCGTTGGATAGTCGATACGCGGGTGGAAAACCGCCTGCAACATCTCGATGAAAATACTGCGGACCGTGCGAATGTCGTTGGTCGTCATGCCGGAGTCATCAAGCTGGCCATCGCGCATGCGCGCGTCGATGATCTGCTGCACGATGTCGGCGATTTCCTGCTTGTTGGTCGGTTTGCGCGCCCGAACCGTGCTCTCGCAGCTATCCGCCAGCATCATAATGGCAGACTCGCGCGAGCGCGGTTTTGGCCCCGGATAGGTGAACTGATCGATATCAACCGACTCCGGGTCTTCCGCCTGCTCCAGCGCGGCGCGGTAGAAATAGGCAACCAGCGTCGTGCCATGATGTTCGAGAATAAAATCGCGCACGCGCGCCGGCAGCTTATACTGCCGCCCCAACCGTTCGCCATCGGTCACATGGCTGATGATAATGTCCGCGCTGCGATATGGGTCGCGCAGCACGTCATGCGGGTTGACGTTGTCAGCCTGATTCTCAATGAAAAAGGCCGGGTTGAGCATTTTGCCGATGTCGTGATACAGCGCAGCCACGCGGACCAGTTCCGAGTTCGCGCCAATTGCGTTCGCCGCCTGCTCGCTCAGGTTGCCCACCTGCAGCGAATGCTGGTACGTACCCGGCGCTTCGCGCAGCAGACGCTGCAGCAGCGGCTGGTTTGGCTGGCTCAACTCCATCAGTTTTATGCTCGTCGGCAGGTTAAACAACAGCGTCACGGCGTACATGCCCGCCAGCGCAACCGCCGCCGCAAACCCGCCGTTGACCGCGCTGTATAGCAGAAGCAGCCCGAGGTTGTCGCCCTCGCCTACATCGAGCATTTCCAGATTGAACACGGAAACGACGATGATGTTAGAGCACGCAACCACCAGCCCGGAAATGAAGAAATTGTTCAGCCGCTCCTCGCGCCGCAGCGTGAGCGAGGCAAACAGACCGCCGAGCAGCACCAGAACGCCGATCTCAAGCGATTTGTTGGCCATCAGACCGACAAGCACAGCCAGCGCGATGACGCCGATAATGGCGATCTGAGGCCCCTCCAGCGCGACGAACATCAGCGCCAGCGCCGCCGTTGGATAGATATAGATCTGGTCATTGCCGCTGAAGATACGCGCGCCTACGAGGATGATCAGCAGCAGCGCTTCCAGCAGAAAGAGCATCGGCAAGTCATCGAACAGGGAAGGCCGGAAGCGCGTGAGATAAAGCGCAACGACCACCAGCACCAGCAGGCTGGCGAAAAACGCACGCGCGATATCCAGCAAGCGCCGGTCGGCTGTTTGCAGCAGCCCAAGCTGGGCAAGCGCTTCATAATCAACCGGCTCGATACGCGCGCCTTCACGCACGACAATCTGGCCGCGTTCAAAGGCGCGGGTTTCCGGCGGCGTGTTGGCAGCGGCAGCCTGCCGTGCCGCTTCGGTCGCAGCCGGGTTGGGGAAAGTGTTGGGGCGCAGCAGGTCTTCCACGATGGCAACGATCGTTCGCGCCTCGTTCTCGTTGAAGCGTACGCTAACCTGCATCGGCAGTTGCGAACGCACGACATCCAGATTCGCTTCCCGAATCTCCTGCCGCATGACGCGTTCCAGCACGCTGATAATCTCGGCATCGAGCGCGCGCCAGCTTTCGTCGGACAGGCTGAGCAGCGTTTCAATCGTGCGCCGGTCGAGCGTCAGCGCAGAAATATGCTCGATGTCTTCAATATGCTGTTCGAGCGTGCCGAACGGATCGCGCCGGATGTTATCAATGTAATCGAGGATCTGCCGAGCCAGTTGCACCTGCTGGCGCGCGACGTTCGGGTCCGGCGGGTCATAAACCGGCGCGGTGCTGTCCATGGCTGCCTGCCGCTGGCGTTCCGTTAGCACGGCGCTTTCATACCGCCAGTCGAACGGCGCGCGAATATCCTGCGGCGCGATATCGCCCACCTGAAGCGAGGCAATGTTGCTGCGCCCGGGGATAATCGCGTCGTAGGCAACCACAAGCGTGCTGACCAGGATAAAGACCAGCCCTGCCAGCGCCAGCAACAAGCCTCTGATGGCGTTGAAACGGCGCTCACCCGACGGCGTCGGGTTCTGGTCAAGCACTCGACTGACCCAGGTGCTCATGATTTATGAACTCAGCAACTCACGGACGACCTCGTTGACCAGCCGGCCATCGGCGATACCTTTCACTTTAGGCATCAGAATGGCCATAACCTTGCCCATCTCCTTCACGGAGGTCGCGCCGCTCTGAGCAATGGCTTCACGCGCGAGGTTCTCCACCTCCTGCCGCGAAAGCTGCTGCGGAAGGAAGCGTTCCAGAATTGCCAGCCGTTCGCGTTCGATCTTCGCCAGATCATCGCGCCCGGCGTTTTCGGCCTCGGCGATAGCCTCGCGCCGTGTCTTCGCCTCGCGCTGCAACACGGCCAGCACTTCTTCAGCGCTCAGGGTCTTGCGCTGGTCAACCTCGACCTGGCCAATAGCGTTCAGCGCCATACGCAGCACATCCCGCGTTACCGTATCCTGTTCGCGCATAGCCTGCTTCAGCGCGGCACTGATCTGCTCTCTTGGGTCCTGCATTGTGTACGGACGACCTTTCAGTCAAGAACGGGAGAAACGTAAACCTGAGCCGCGTCGGGATCGTAGCGCTCCATCCACACAGGCGTGATATGGTTCGTGAGAACACGGGGATGCACGCAGCGAACGCGGACGTATGAGTCAGTATACCCGACATTGAGGAAACCGTCTTCGGTCGCGCCAGCGACGTGCTCCCATAACACCTCAGCCTGCCGGCCGATAAACCGCGCCGCAAAGCGGGCCTCTAACTCCGCAGCCAGTTGGTTCAGCCGCGCGGCGCGCGCTTTTTTAACCGCTTCCGGCACATGCCCGCGCATACGAGCGGCGGCAGTTCCGGGACGCTTGCTGTAGCGAAAAACGTGCAGCCCGGCGAAGTCCATTTCGCGGATAAACGCCTCGCTGATGGCAAATTCCTCGTCGGTCTCGCCGGGAAAGCCGGCGATGACGTCCGTCGTAATGCACATATCCGGAACCCGCGCGCGCGCTTCGTTGACCAGCAGGCGAAATTGCGCCTGAGTAGTGCGCCGCGCCATGCGCCGGAGCGTCGCATCGCAGCCGCTTTGCAACGGCAGATGCAGATGACGGCACAGCCGCCTGTCCTGCCAGAGATCGAAGAAGGCGGGCGACAAATCCCACGGTTCCAGAGAGGACAAACGCAGACGCGCAATATCCGTATCGCTCAGAATCGCCCGCACCAGCGCCTCCAGCCCGTTGCGCTCACCACGGTCGTGGCCGTAGGAACCGAGATGTACGCCGGTCAGCACCGCCTCGCGATACCCCGCCGCTACCAACATGCGAACTTCTTCAACCACCTCCGCCAGCGGCCGGCTGCGCCCTTCACCACGCGCGATGGTCGTTACGCAGAACGTACAGGCATTGTCGCAGCCGTCCTGCACTTTGACGAAGGCGCGCGTACGCCCGGCCCAGCCCGCTGCCGCGTCACGGCTGACCGGCTCTAGGTCAAATACCGGAACGGGTTCGCCCGACACCAGCGCCACCAGATCGTCCTTTTCGCGGTTTCCGACGACGCGGACGACGCCGGGAAGCGCTGCATTTTCCTGTGGCGCAAGCTGGGCGTAGCAGCCGGTTACGGTGATTTCGGCTCCGGGATTGGCACGGTTCAGTTGCCGCACCAGTTGGCGACTGCCGCGCGCCGCATCCTGCGTCACGGCGCAGGTATTGACGACAATCCAGTCGGCAAGCGCCGGATCGTCGACCAGTTCATGTCCCTGCCCCTGAAACTGGCGCGACATCGTCTCGATCTCGCTCTGGTTCAGGCGGCAGCCCAACATCCGCAAATGCACTCTCATGACGAACACTTACAACCCGACTTCCATCTCAAATTCAACAGCCTGCCCATCAGGCTTCCGGGCCAACGACCACCAGATCATCGAACTCGACGACAACCCCCGGCTCGTCAAATGTCTGGATCACGACGCCAATGCGGCCATCCCGCAGGCTATCGTCGACCAGTGTTGTACGCATTTCTCCTTCAAAACACCCATCGCTGAAGGTATAGGTGCTCAACGCTCCGGGATCGTTCGGAAGGCACAATTCAACCGGCTCGCCGTTTACGTAAAACGACAGCGTATTGTCTTTTCTGACGACGCGCAGCTCGTTCGTTTCCCCAATCCCCTGCCGGACAACGTCAGACGGAATCCAGGTGCTTAGCTCGCGTTCTTCGCCGCCGGCGAAACGCACGACACGATAATAGCCATCGCTGCTGATCAGGAACTGGTCGTTATTATCGCGATCCTGCACATGGAACATGACGCCAAAACCGTTGTTCAGCGGGCCTTCGACTGCCGTTGCCTTCACACGCAAGTCGAAATCTCCCAGAACCGGCGACGCGACGGTATAAGGCGAAGCAAAGGGCGCATTGCTGCTCAGCCTGAGCACGCCGTCCTCGACCGCAGCGGCAAGCTGGCCGTCATCATAGAGCGACCATTCATCGAGAAAACCGTCGAACCCCGCCGCATACATCACCTCGTCCGGCGCTGCCTCGACAACATAGCGCCAGTCCTCAGTCGCGCGGCTGAGGGCGATCATCCCCACCAGCAGCAGTAACGGGATGATGATCAAGAGCAAACGACTCAACGATTGCCTCCCACCTGAACGCAAATGCCGATTGTAACACAGCCCTAATCGAGCAGTAAACGGCGCGACGCGTCGCGAAGGCGATGGGACAAAAACCAGTCGTACAGTTCGGGCGTTGCGTAAGCCCGGTTCCAGGAATCGTGGCCGACGTCCTCATAGACGGTGAGGCGCACGTCGCCGCCACAATCGCGCAACGCGACGACCAACGGCACGGCATCTGCCAGCGGCACAATCAGATCGAGCGCGCCGTGAAACGCCCAGACCGGCACGTCCTTGAGCACACAAATCTGAGCGGGGTCGCCGATGAACCAGGCGCGACTGCCGCAAACGGGCGCGATAGCGGCAAAACGGTCGGGATAAGCGGCGGCAAGAGCCCACGTGCCCATGCCCCCCATGCTCAAGCCCGTCAGGTAAACGCGGTCGGCATCGACCGGATACGTGGTCTGCACTTCATCCAGCAGCGCCATCAGAGCATCGAGATGATGGCCCCAGTGCGTGTTAGCGGGGCATTGTGGCGAAACAACGATGAATGGAAAGTCGGGCTGTGTGTCCAGAATCTTCGGCAGCCCATGAGCTCGAACCATGTCAGGATCGTCGCCGCGCTCGCCCGCGCCGTGAAGGAACAGGATCAACGGCCACTTCTGCGCCGGGTTCTCTGAAGCGGAATCTGGCACATGCAGCAGGTAGTTCAGGCGAACCCGTTTTGTGATCTGTTTTTCCAAAGCGTGTGTTGTTTGAGGCATGTTGTCATCCCGAGTCAGGTAACAGAAAACGATTATTGCGCCAGCGTCTGCAAGAGCGCTGAAGCCTCGCCTGCGTAAGGTGAAACCATACCGGCCAGGCGTCCGAGCAGGCGCGCAGCCCCGGCAACGTCCCCGGTTCCCTC
>QGUR01000406.1 GCA_003242205.1 Chloroflexota bacterium
TCGTTTCCGAAAACCCTGCCCACCCCCTTGGTGCGGATGACCCTGACCGAGGGGAAAAACCGGCAGGTCAGACGAATGACCGCTGCCGTCGGCCATCCCACGTTGCGTCTCGTACGCTGGGCCATTGGCCCGATCACGCTTCAAGGGCTGGAACCGGGCCAGTGGGAACGCCTCACGCCCGAAGACATCGAACGCCTCTGGCGCTCAACATCTCGGCGGAGATAGCCAACGTCGCCGGAGGCTCACTGATGCTTCGGAAAGTCGAGAGGTGACGACCTGCTTCCCGTTACCTGCCGGATTAGCAAGGCGCTTTAGCTACTGGCTTCCTCTTCGCTAGGCTGCGACTGGTCATCAGGATCGCGCGTTCCTTCTGCCTGCCCCGGCGTGCGGTCGACCTTGGCCGACGTTTCGCCATCGCGCTCGCCTTCAGCCTGATCGGCAGGACGCACGCCCTTTTCGTCTGGATCGAGCTGGTCGCCCTGCTGGTAATTTGTTCTGTCAGTCATCCGCCTGCCTCCTCTTTGAGTCACACACAATAGTTATTATATCCGTAATTACTCAACGACGAGCAGATCCGGTCGTATCTCTCATCCGCTGCTTCAGAAAGTCGCACGCCTGCGAACCCCGCCCCCATTGGCCGCTACCAGTTGCCTACGGTATAACAGACGGCGCAAACATCGGAGGAAGCAGAAAGCATATGACGACACCAGTCATTCGCGCGCTGATTTTCGACCTCGACGGCGTAATCACCGACACCGCCGAGTACCATTATCTGGCCTGGAAACGCATGGCCGACGAAGAAAACATCCCGTTCACACGAGAAGACAACGAAGCGCTTCGCGGCGTCTCAAGGCGCGAGAGCCTCAACCGCATTTTCAAGGGCGCGCCAATCGAGGAGTCTTACGCCGAAAGGCTGATGCAGCGCAAGAACGAGTACTATCAGGCGTATCTGAATACCATCACGCCTGCCGACCGCCTGCCGGGAGTGGCGGAGTTACTTGAAGAAGCGCGCAATGAAGGGCTGCGGCTGGCGGTGGCATCGGCCAGCCGTAACGCCCGCATGGTGCTCGAACGTCTGGAAATGACGGAATATTTCGACGTTATCGGCGATGGCTATTGCGTTGTCAACACAAAACCCGCGCCCGACCTGTTCATCTGGGTCGCGGGGCGCATGAACGTTTACCCGGGAGAAGCCGTTGTCTTTGAGGATGCCGAGGCAGGCATTGACGCAGCGCTCGCCGGCGGCTTCTGGGCGGTTGGCGTCGGCTCGTCAGCCGTGACGCACGCGCACATGGTCATTCCCAACATGCGCGTGACTCTGGCGCAGATCAGGGAAGGGCTTGCTCAGGCGGCGGAACGCAAGATTCCCGGATAATCAGACGCGGCGGCATGAGCACGTTGGTTTCCGCCGGCGGCTCCTTGTTGAGAATCGCCTCCAGCATGGTGATGAGCGCTTCGGCGATTTCGTCGATCGGCTGCTGAAGCGTCGTCAGCGCGGGCTGGAGATATTCGGTCATGGGCGCGTCATCGAACCCGATCACCGATAGATCGCGCCCAACCTGCACCCCCTGCCGTCGCGCTTCATTCATGATGCCAATCGCCATCAGATCGCTGACGGTGACAATCGCCGTTGGGCGCTCGTGTGGCGGCATTTCCATCCAGCGCGCAAACGCCTCGCGCCCCGCCTGTTCGGTATGCACGCCGCGCAACACGTACCCGTCCGGAACAGGTAGCCCGGCGGCCTCCATGGCATCACAGTAACCCGCGAGCCGGAAATTACCGCTCAGCGAATCTTCAGGCCAGCCGAGAATGGCGATCCGCCGGTGGCCCAGACTGATCAGATATTCGACACCAGCCCGCACACCTGCCCTGCCATCAGTATCCACCCACGGGAAATCCCATGCTTCGGTCGAGCGCCCGAAACTGACGAATGGAAACGCCTGATCAAGCAGAAAACGCACGCGCGGATCGTTATCGACCGTTCCGGTCAGGACAAAGGCGTCGACCCGCCCCGTGCGGATCAACTCATCGTAAGTCGGCGTGGGGTCGTCCGGCGGGTAAGTGAAGGTTAGCAGGTGATACCCGGCCTGTTCGGCAGACCGGGCCAGATAGAAGGCAAACCAGTCGAGGATCGGGTTCAGCCGGCCAAACGGAGCGTCATAGGGCGGCGGCTCGTACCAGGCGTAGCCGATTAGCCGCGTTTCGCTGGAGCGCAGGTTGCGAGCCGTGACGTTGGCCCGGTAGCCGATGCGCCGGGCGGCCTCCAGAACTCTGCGCCGCGTTTCAGGACTGACGGCAACCGCCTTTTTGTTCAGGACATAGGAAACCGTCGCGATTGAGACTCCGGCCTCACGCGCAACATCCTTAATCGTTGGCATGGTCGCTGTGGAAGAATGCAGACAGATACATTATATCGGTCGAGCAACTATACAACAGCGGACACCAAACGAGAAGCAGCGCATGAAAAGTTTGGAATGTCGTGCTAACCGCCTTTTTCAAGAGCCTCCGGTAGCATAGAAAACCCGGTCGAGAAACCTGCCGCCGCCACGCGATCGGCCACAGCGCTGGTCGCGGCAACCGCCAGCACGCTGCCGGTCAATAACAGCCAGGCGACGGGAAAAACCAGACTCAACACGATCACGATGGCAATGAGGAACCAGCACACCAGCGTGAACATAGGGTTCAGCGCCATCATGACCAGCGCATTGCGATACGCGCCCTTCAGCGAGGGGCGTTCCATATGTTGCATCAGCGGCCAGGCGTAGAACTGCAGGCCAAACCATAACACCAGTGCAAAGCCCCAGACGAAGCGCAACGCCGCCATGCCTTGAGCGTCGCTATGGCGATAGGCAAGCAGGTTGGTTCCGTTCACGGTCACGATCACGATGGTGAGCAGGCCGGCGATTATTCCCCGTTTCAGGTTTTCGCGGAAGCCAGCCCAAAACTCATCGAGCCCCGGCGCAGGCTGGCGGGCGGCCACGTATGAAAAACGGCACAACCCGGCAAACGCAGCGGGCGCGGTGATAACCGGCAGCGACAGCACGGCCCAAAACACATTGGCCCAGATGTACTGGTATCCGCGGTGGTTGAGGTGGCGCGCGCCGCGCCACCAGGCCGAGAGCGCCGCAGCCATCGCTCACCCTTTCAACCCGGTATACGCCACGCCCTCAACGAACTGACGCTGGAAGATGAAGAAAATAACCGCCATCGGCAGCGTCGTTAAAACCGACCCGGCAAGGAACTGATGCCAGCGCAGCGTCTCGCCGCTTGCCCCGCGCAGGAAGGCAAGCCCCAGCGGCAGATTCCAGAGCTGCTGGTTACCGCCGATGATGATGAGCGCGTCCATGAAATTGTTCCACTGGCCCTGAAAGCTGAGAATGGCAAGCGAGGTTAGCGCCGGAGTCGCCATCGGCAGCACGATGCGCCAGAAAA
>QGUR01000096.1 GCA_003242205.1 Chloroflexota bacterium
ACTCGTTTTAAGCACAAATGTTCTAATAAAAAGGATGGCGCGCGTATCCAGTGCACTTCTTTTTCATATCTCAAAAGTTAGTTTCCTGAACTCGGTCTATAATAGGACTAATGAGAAGTTTTACACGTTGCTAACTAAATATCAGGCATTCTCACATGGCAGCAATCTTTACAGAACGAGAAATCCCCGGCGATCCAATACGTGCTGCAGAGCGCCTGCTCGACGATTACGGCCGGCGAATTCGCCAAGCCCTGGAAGACAATCAGCTTTCTGAACCTGATATCAATCACATCACCGCTTCGTTGCGGATTGATAGTGGCATCTATTTATCCCGGAATCCCCGCTACAAAAAAAGCGCCACGCCTTTTCCGAACTTTGTTAAGCAGCTCGGTCTTTCCGAAAAGCTGACCGAAATGTTTCTAAAGCTGGAGCAAAACGGCCTCTATGCACATCAGGAAAAAGGCATTTGCTCGATCCTCAACAATCAGCACACGATCATAAGCACCGGAACCGGTAGCGGTAAAACCGAGACATTTCTTGTTCCAATTTTTGCCCACTCCCTGCAGTCAACAAAACCCGGCGTCAAGGCGCTCATTATTTACCCGATGAATTCGCTCGCCGGGGACCAGATCGAACGTATCCGCAAAGCGGTGCAGAATACTCACATCACCTTCGCGCTCTATACCGGCGCAACCCCGACGAACACGGCATCGGAAGAGGAACGCAAAGCGGCAGCCGTGAATGAACATATCTCACGAAAAGAGATCCGAGCCAACCTTCCAGATATTCTGATAACGAACTTTGTCATGCTTGAGCGCATGCTGATGCGCCAGGAAGACATTTCGATTTTCGTCCAATCGTCACAGACACTGCGCTATGTTGTGTTCGATGAGCTACACAGCTATACAGGCAGTAAAGCAGCCCATATCAAATTCCTGCTGGCGCGCCTGAATCACTATCTGACAAGCAAGCCAATCTATATCGGCACAAGCGCGACGCTGACTAGCGACGACGCAGGAAAAGCCAAGCTCAGGGAATTCGTTAACAACCTGTTCGACATCGAATCCTTTGAGCTAATCGAAGCTGAAGAGGAAGAGGAGGCTGTAGAGGAAGTAAAGCCCTATTTCCCGGTGACAGATGCACATCTGGACGCCGTTGACTTCGCGCAAAATGCGGATACGAGCATCAAAATCCTCACCGGGATTACCGTCGATACAACAGAATTGCTCTCTGCCGCAGAGACAATTCATACCACCGCCAGTTACAAGGCAATCGAGACCAGTTTTGTATTTAACCTGATCCGGGACGCGCTGCGTGAAGGAGCCTGTGCGTTACATGATCTCGCAGCCGTTGTAGCGCGCAATCTAACACCTGAGCAGCGTCTGGCTGTTAACCCGCTAAATCTGGTTCGGGCCTTCCTTACTGCCATCGCCTACATCAACGCTAAAGCTGGTGAAC
Source organism: Chloroflexota bacterium (assembly GCA_003242205.1). Taxonomy (GTDB): domain Bacteria; phylum Chloroflexota; class Anaerolineae; order Aggregatilineales; family Phototrophicaceae; genus ZC4RG36. Next base: position 1,459 of record QGUR01000096.1, read on the forward strand.
AAGGCAAGCCACTTCTGGACTACCGCACGCATGTTTTCATACGCAACTCAGGTGGTTTTCTGCAGGTGTGTCCGCACTGTGGTCGTTACTATTCTTCAGAGTTGCCATCCTGCGAGCAGGACGGGTTTCCCTTGTTCTCCGTTTATCGGGGCGACACACGGTACTTTGTAGGGAAATTCACCTATCAAACCCTGAAGCCGGTCTTAATGAGGGAACCGAATGCCCCAGAGCAGCTTGTGTACGTTCTCATAGGTCATGCTTCCGATACGACAGATGACCGTTTCGAACTGCGCGGCAACATAACGCGTGCTGGAGCGTTTATCCCCGACGACGATGGAGAGTACGCCTTCGCCTATTTGAATGCCCGTAATTTTGACCAGGTGAAGCCGTGCCTAATTGAGCTTGGAGATGCAAAGAAGGACTATCTTTACCTTTACGCCTTGGTCACAAGTCTTCTAACCAATTACAGAAAAACACTCGGGTTTGTCGACAATCGCGAACTTGCGTCGCGATACAGCACGATCTTCCGAGACGAATTTGCCAGCGCATTTCTCTTTGAGTTTCTTTGTCTCTATTATCCAAGTGAGCACCAACTGAGCATCGCGAAAACCCTCGAATATCTGCAAAAAAAGGCTGCCCAAATACAGGCTTCCCCACTGGAAAACGAAATCTTCAAGGAACTGCCAATCTGGTTCCTCAGGGAAATTTGCCAACCAGAACGCAAAGGCGGCCGTCATGGACTAGTCAGGTTACGAGATGGCGTCTATGACTGGGATTCGCTGCCTGAATTGCAACGTGAGTTATTAAGGATTTTCATCCGCGAGCGGGCGATCAATATCGGTCTTGAGGATGACCTCTCAAATAGCCAGTACATTCGACTTCAAAAGCACTGGGCAGTAAAACCATACAGTATTTACTTCGGCGATACAGGTTCCTCCAATCGCTCAGATCGCGGCATTTCCCTAGGCGAACACGCGCGTGAATATGCCGATTTTGTTCAGGCCTGGACCGTGCCAGCCATCCAGAATGCCGTAGACGAGCTGGTAGCAGTACATATCCTGACGGAAACAATCACCTCTGATGGAAAACTGATCTACCATCTGAACCCGGAATTCCTCTGCCTTGCGCCCCCTGCCTCACCGTATGGAGACGGCGATGAAGGCTATGAGGACATGAAAAAGCGGCTCCTTTTCACCGCAGACGTTCACAGTTCAGATCGCAAGGCGAAGGATCGCGAAGGCATCGAGGCAGGTTTCAAACGCGGCGATATTCATTTTGTCGCCGCGACGCCAACTCTGGAAATGGGTATTGATATCGGCGATCTGGCGAATGTGCTGATGATCGGCGCACCACCCTCGCCCGCAAATTACGCCCAACGTGCCGGGCGTGCCGGAAGAAGCAGCAACCACAGCGCGCTTATCGTAACATTTTGCTCTCCGAACCGCCCGCTCGACAATCTTGCGTTTCACTACCCGACGTTTTTCATCAACGGAAAAATTACGCCACCCGGTTTTGATCCCCGGAGCGAAGCCATTCTAAAGAAACATATCAATGCTTTCGCGCTACGAAACCACATAGAAACCCGGACCACGTCGCGTAGCTTTCAAGCCAACCTCGCCACCAGCTATTGCGAGCAAATTCCGAACATGGAAAAGGCCTTCGGAGAATGGTTTTCCTATGAAGGGTACTTGGACGAGTTCTGCGAGATCGTTGACAGGCTTTTAAAGGACACCGACGGTAAACCTATTTCCCTCATTCAACAATATGGTTACCGTAGCGGCATTCTGCCTGACTACGGATTCCGGCAGGATCAAGTGATCGCCGTTGATATCGAGAAGCGGGACGAATTTGAATCAAAAGGGGTACTCGACTGGCAAGACTATGCCCTGACCACCAGAGATGTGGAACAGGCATTTCACTTTTTCCTTCCCGGTCAGACCATCTACGTTGGGGGAGAAATTTACAAGACGCTGCAGGATGGCATCTACGACATCCTGCCGGATGGTACGCATCAGTACCACTGCTTCTATGCGGAGAAAGAAGAGCTTTTTGCACAATCCCACAAAGAGCTAATGCACTATGAACTGAGCCAGTATTTTTCCACGCCAGCAGTCACTTTTCAGGAAAGAAAGGAGATTCTGGAGTATGGATATACCAGCAATTGCTTATTGTCATTCAGAAACTCCGGGCTAAAGAAAACAAAAACGGAAGTCGTCGACCTAGAAAAAAAAGTATCGCTGGGTTATGACCTTGAGCGAGAAGCTTTTATCTTCCGGTTCGACAGCTATGTCTGCGATGAAATACTGCGTAACAGCCTGCTCGCAGCGCTGGTTTGGGGAATAACCGAACGGTATCGCATTGGCATGGCAGAACTTCGCATTCTGCCAAATGTCCGGCAGCAAAATGATGCAGATACCCGATGGCTATACTCGATCATCTACGACTATGACGGCAACAACAATCTGGGATTTAAGAGGATTGAGAGCGATTTCGACACATTGGTACGCTCTGCCTATCGACGTCTGGAGGCGTGCGATTGCAAGACTGACGGGTGCTATCACTGCCTCCGCAGCTACGCAACGCAGGCATACGATAGCACGCTCAGTAAAGAGCGCGCGCTTATGTTCCTGGGCTACTTACTCGGTGAGCGACGCTTTGAACCGGCGATTGAGCCGTATGCACCCCCTCAACATCACTGCGATCTGGTACTGACTGTCAGAACGAAGAATCAAGAGGCCATCGTTCAAAGCGCCAGTGGCAATACGTACCAACGGTCGATTGAAGATGATCAGAATAGCGCCCTGTTTGAAGCGCTGTCCGAAGCTATCTACAAAGAAGCCCGCCCCGACATACGCGCCCTTTGTATTAAGACACCGCTGAAGTGGTTAGCTGACGCTATCGAAAAACGCCGTATCAATAAGGGTGCAGAGGCTTTTGGCCGTTTTCTATTTGCATTACAGCGCTTTAGTCGAATTGAAGCAACTCACCACCCTTAAGAGAGCAGAACGTCTATTATGAAAGCACGTCTGATACAAAAGGAAAAATTAAAGGATCACAACAAAGCCGAAAAGGCTATGTTACGCCTTCTGGAAGGGTTGCCCGAAGGCTACACCATTTATCGCGAGTTAAAACTCACTCGCGCTTATGAAGACAGAGTGCGCGGTTTGGAAAAAGCTCAACCGGATTTTGTTGTTGTCGGCCCTGCAATTGGAGTGCTTTCAATCGAAGTCAAGGACTGGAACCTTGACAGCAACCGATACACATGGCGCGATCAGATCACCGTGTTAAAACAGGCCGTTGGAAGCGATGTCGTTGAGGAGCTTCACAACCCAGCAGATCAGGCCGATACCTACCTGCACGCATTACGAGAACTGATTTCCGGAACCAACGTCTTCGTTACCTCTATCGTTGCGTTTCCACGGCAGTCGAGGCAAGCCTTTCTAAATAGGGTCGCAAACATCGACGTTATCAAGAAACCGCAGAGCAAATTTCTCCTAAATCTGGAAACCACAATCTTCTGGGAAGAGGTTGACCAGTATTTAACCGACCCGGAAGCTCTACTTAAGCGCATCGTTAGAAAACACCCCGCATTTCGCCAACCGAGCGAATCAGAACTCCTAGCCGTTCACGATCGGCTACTGCCAAACTCCTTCCGGATAGGCGAGTTTGGCAATCGTGAAAAGGCCCGTAAACAGTTAAAGCTGATTACGGAAGAGCAAGAGAAATGGATTTTCGGGCTGGAACGCCCGCAAAATTACCTGCTTGATGTGGCCGGAAGCGGCAAGACAAACGCCCTGGTCTCGCGTGCGCTTCATATCATTGAACAGGCGCACAAACAACGCCAGACGCCTCCGAACATCCTTATCACAACCTACAACCCGAACTTACAGGTAAACATCCAGTGGATCCTAGATGAAAAAGTGAGAAACCCGGAGGAACGTCATACCCGTTACGGAACCTTGCGTGTTGAGAACGTTGAGACAATCATGCAAAGCATCGCCTGTGCCGCATACGGCTGCGCTTCCATCGACGAATATCACAAGCTGAACAACCCAGCCTCGAAAGACTATCAGCAGATCTTGAGTGACGACGTTCAGACTGCGTTGAAGGAAACTCCAGACAAATTCCGGATATACGATTACATCTTTATCGATGAAATTCAGGACTTCGATGACCTTCAACTCGATCTAATTCGCAGACTCTCGAAAACCGACTTTTTCTTTTTCGTTGGCGACATCGGCCAGAAACTCTACGACCGATACCACAACCTGCGCCGTCACGGCTTCTTCATTGAGGAACTCGAATTGCCGAAGACTTACAAGATGTATCGCACACCGCGATACATCGGTGAACTCGCGTTCCGCTTCATCATGGCCGATAACGTGATCCGAGAAGAATTCGAGCAACACGGCTACAAGCAAGATACGCAGTTCAAAGCACTCATCGACAACGGGGCGGAATTGCTTCGCGCCACAGAACCATTATCAGCAATCATGGAGCGGATCAACGCCTTGCTTTCGGGTTCTTGCACTGAAGACGACATCATGGTTATCACATCAGAGCAAGAGCTTCCCAAGTACGCAGAGGCGTTTGAGCGGGCCCATATCAGCTTCAACGTCGGTCATCCCAAAACGGAAGGCCGCATTGCATTGCTTGACTTCATGAATGTTAAAGGTTTGGAGCGTGAAGTCGTCATCATTAGTGGCATTGAAGACCTTTATAACCGTTCCAAGCCGGAAGCCATGTTTGACGACCCCGCAAGCCAGCAGAAAAAGGAACGCTTCTCACGGCGAAAAATCTACGTTGCTTTGACCCGTACTATTCACGACTGCATCATCTTTTACAGTAACCCGACGAACCCCTTTGTCAGCGAACTTCTCAGGCTGAATCGCCAGATTATGGCCAAAAGACAGGCTGTAAAGTAATGGGCTTCCTGTACGAAGAACAGCTTCAAACCAAAGCGCAGGCGTTTATCGAAACACTCGTCAATGCCGGTATTGCCGTTCACCGCGAACCCGCGATGTTCCGCGACTACATGGTTAAACTCGCGGTGGCCAATGCAGGCCATATCAACATCTTTTACAGCCCAAAGAAGAACACATATTCTCTGGCGCTCAACGAACTAAAGAACAAGGAACTTGCGGAAGAAATCAGGGCGCTTTGGGATCGCAGCGAGTTTAAACAGGAAACACCGCCTGCAACCGAAGTGCCACCAACTGACAGCATGGACTTTGCAGAAGTCGAGTACTACCTGAACAAGCTTGCGCCTTATCGACACCTTCCGTTTGACTTTATCGATCTAGCGAAAGCTCTCCAGAAGATCCTTGGAGATGACGCCATCATCGCGCATCGTTACGACTTTGATGAACTTGAGCGTAGCTATCAGACTTTAAGGGCTAATCGATGAGCAACGATCTGCAGAGCCTGGAATATCAAGCCAGTGAACTGAGGAAACAGGGTCAGTTTGAAGAAGCGATCCCGCTATACGAGAAACTCTGGCAGGCGACGCCAACCAAGTGGATTGGTTGGGGATATGCCTTCTGCCTGAGACGCGTTGGGCGTTCAGCGGAAGCACTAGAAATCTGCCGGGCCGTTTTTAATCTCGATCCGAACTTTGACCGTAACAACAGCCTGTATGGCTGGTGCATTTACGACACTTGCATCAAGCAACCAGCGGAAACTATTGACGAAGCGACGTTCCTAAAAGCTGCCGAAGCCATCACACAACTCACTTCGCAAGGCGACTATTCCCCCTATGAAATAACCGTTTTTGCCGTCATCAAATACTTCGAAAAAAGGGAGGAGAAGCAAAAACCGGTTCCTTACAACAAAATCATGGAGTGGCTGGATAAACTGGATGTCAGTCAATTATCCGCTGTTGCAGTACGCGGAAGTGACGGCAAATCCTACCCATCCCCTCGCGAAAAATGGTATACGAGCCGATCCAAGGCGTTGCTTGCGCTTGAGCGATATGAAGAGTGCATCGACATCTGCTCGCGCGCACTACAAGAATTTAGACGCTTACACTATGACTATGACATTTGGTTCCGTATTCAGCGCGCGCAGTGCTACCTTAAGTTAGGGCGTTTCGCAGAGGCAGGGTCTGATCTGAAATACGCCATTGAACGTAAACCTGATCCATGGATCCGCCACCGCTATGCCCAAGCCCTGTATGAGGTCGGACAACTCGATGAAGCTATTCGCTATGCTGCTGAAGCGGCACTACCTTCGCAGAGGCTGGGTTATCGTTGGGAAGTCTTCCTCGACCTCGGCCTAATGCTTGCTGAGAAAGGAGAGAACGAACTGGCGGCCAAACATATTCTACTCGCCGCCGCTATTCGTCGGGAAGAAAGCTGGGTGAAAGTGCCTCCACGCCTGCGGGATGCCTTGAACCTCTATCGCTTATCTGACGAGAACATCCCCCCCGCAAAAACGTTGCACAGGGAGCTGCAGTCATTCTGGAAGTCGATGAAGCCGCGCCCCAGAACTACCCATACCGGGGTAATTGCGACCATTCACGCCAATGAGAAATCGGGTCATATCACCGGGGACGACGACAAACGATATTTCTTTAGTACGCAGAATTACAAAGGTAGCCAGAAACCTGTTCAGAACCTCCGCGTCGCGTTCAACTTACGCGAAACGATCAGCAAAAAGACAGGCCTGCCCGAAATACACGCCATAGACGTCATTGAAGAGGGGGCGTAACCGCCCCCGCCCCTACAACAACGGCTCTTTCGAAATGTCCGCGTAGTCACAGGCCAGCTCGCGCCACGCCCGGCCCAGTCGCTTCATGCCTTCCTCAATTTCGGCGGGCGGCTGCGCCGCGTAGTTGATCCGCAGGCGATAGCTGCCGCTGCCGTTGGTGAAGAACACATTGCCGATGGCGTAGGCCACACCCATCTGAATGGCCGTCACGTACAGTTCCGAGGCCGTCGGGCCGGTCCGGGGCAGTTCGACCCACAGATACAGCCCGCCCTGCGGCGTGTTCCAGCGCGCGCCCGGCGGCAGGTAACGCGCCGCTGCCGCCAGCGCTGCATCGCGGCGGCGGCGTAGCTCGCGGTTGTTGCGCTCAAGCTGCTGGGCCAGCACGCCGCGCTCCAGCATCAGGTGAATGGCCCGCTGATTCAGGCCCGGCGTCGAAATGTCGGCGGCCTGCTTCACGCGCACCAGCCTTTCGTAATGCGGCCTGCTGGCGATCACGTAGCCGATCCGCATGCCGGGCAGCAGCGACTTGGTGAAACCGCTGGCGTGGATGACGATGCCGGTTTCGTCCAGCGCCTTCAGCGGCGGCAGACTCTCGCCCTCGAAGCGGAACTCGTTATAAACGCCATCCTCAAGAATGGGGATGTTGTATTCCTGCGCCAGATTAATCAACTGGCGGCGGCGATGCAGCGGCATGACCGTCCCGGTCGGGTTATGGAAGGTCGGCATGACGTAGATCAGGCGCGGACGGTTGTCGAGCACGTAGTTTTCCAGCATGTCGAGCCGGATACCGTCCTCGTCCATCGGCACGCCGTGAATCTGCACCCGTCGCGTCCGGGCGATGTCAAGCATGCCGAGATAGCTCGGATTCTCGGTCACCAGCGTATCGCCCTCGCTCACCAGCGCCTGCACCACCAGATCCAGCGCCTGCTGCGTTCCCCCGGTAATCAACACCTGATCAGCGGTACAGCGAATGCCAAACGCGCTGACGTAATCGCGCACGCTGGCGCGCAGCGGCAGGTATCCCTCGGCGGCTTCGTATGACAGCGCCTTAGAACCGTCACGGTCGAGCACGGTATTGATGGCGTCTTTCAACAGCCCCACCGGCATGAATTCCACCGGCGGTGCGCCGTGGCTGAAATTAATGACGCCCGGACGGCGTGCCAGCCGCAGCATTTCCCGCAGCGAACGATCCGGCGCGACCGGAATTTCCGGCGCGCTGTGATGTACCTGCACCTGATTGGCATTCGTCGTTTGTGGCGCAGCGTTGCCGTCGCGGTCTCCGGCGACAAACGTGCCACGCCCGGCGTGCGCGCTTAGATAGCCCTCGGCCCGCAGCTCGGCATAAGCGTTTACCACGCTGATGCGGCTGATATTCAACTGCCGCGCAAGATCGCGGCTGGCGGGCAGGCGCGTCCCCGGAAGCAGATTTCCACCCTCGATCTGGGCGCGAATGTGGCGGATAAGCTGACGATAGATGGGTTCTTCGCTATCACGGTCGAGGGGGACCATGAAGTTATGACCATTCAACATGCATGGACTCCTGAAATCTTGCGGGAGGATGACGCGCGCTTACGACTATACCAATTAACGTAAGGATAAGTCCATCTGAGTCCGCACGGTAGCGACTTTTGCTCTGGATAACCATTACTTTCGTAACCAATCACCATGCTTTATGATGAAATCAACGCGATCGGGGAAGGCATTTCATAAGGGCTGCACGGGGCAATGGCAGACTATCAGGAAACAGCGCGCCAGAAAATGAAAGAGCTTTCGTCGAAGGACGCCGCCACCCGGCGCGCTGCTGCCTACTATCTGGGCGAAGCGGGTTACGACGAGGCCATCACCAAGCTGGTGACGCTCTATAAGAGCGATCCTGATCCGACCGTGCGCCGCGCCGCCGCCTATTCGCTGGGCATGTTTCGCGCCGTCGAACAGGCGCTGGCCCGCGGTGAGGAAAAGCGCGTCATGGATCTGCTGCGCCGCGTGGTCGATCAGGGAAAGTTCGGCCGGCGGCTGCGGCTGCGCCCGCGCAGTCTGGCCATGCTCGAAATCATCATGCTCGTGCTGCTGGTCGCGCTCATCGCCCTGCACCTGCTGCTGCCCGGACTGGGGCCACTGCCCGGCGGCATTGAAGCGCCGCGCCTCGTTGTGGGCGGCCCTGCTGCGGAAACCACCGCCAGCCCCGACGCACCCGACCGCCAAACTCTGATAACCAATATGCAGACACTCCGGCAGTTGCTTAGCAACGACCTGAACACGCTGCAACGCCAGTTCCAGCAGGTGCTGGTGGGCAGCGAGCTGGACTGCGCGGCATTTTTCAACGAACCTGCGCCGCTCGAAAACGCCGATGCGGCAGCGGCGGCTTATCCAGACCTTGTTCCGGCCATTCAAACGTTGGGCAACGCCCATGCCACGCTGGTCGAGGCGAAAGGCCGGTACGAAGCCGCCTGTTTCGATGGCGACGTGATCGCCATTGAAGCCGTCGGCGGGCTGCTGGCGCCCGTCGTCGCGTCGCTGGCGTCGCTGGAAGAGATCACCCCGCTGCTGTCGCCGACCGAAGAAGTTGCAGCGCCGCAGCCATCCACGCCCGAACCCACCGAGATCACGGCCACGCCAACGGAAGCCGCCACCCCAACGCCTGAGCCAACCGCCGCGCCGACCGAACCGCTGGCGCTGGCCAACCCGCGCCAGCATCTGGTCACGCTCTATGGCATCATCGACGAAATGCGAAACCCGCGCGGGCCGGCTGGCCTGTTGAGACAATACTGGACTGACGCCACCCGCGCCGGCATGACCGACGCCTGCCGCGACCCGCTGCCGGATGTCCGCGACGACTACAGCCTGCCGCCGCAAGACGCCGAAGCGTCACCGGAGCTGGCGCAGGCCGTCGAGCAGATCAACCTCGGCCTCGACCTGATCCGTCAGGGCTGGATGCTGTTCGAGACCGCGTGCCAGACCAACAGCCTTGCGTCTCAGGCCGCCACGGGCAGGCAGATCGTGATGACCGCTGAAGCCGCCTTCCAGACTGCCGAAGGGCTGCTGAACGTCGTTCGCAACCGCTGAAGAACGCCCTCAATCCCGCCTTTACTGGATCGGGGATTGAGGGCGCGTGTTGCACTTTTATCCCAAATCGGGCCGTATATCCCCAATTATCCCAAATCGAGCTCAGGTAAGAAATTTGGGAAAAAGCCAATATTTCCCAAATTTATCCAAGAACGCGCCCGCCTTTTCTTGCATTTTTTATTGCATTGTCGATAAGATGTTCAAAAGTCGGGCCAAAAGTGTTCATAACCTGTCGAAAACCTGTGCATAACTCCGGCCTAAATGTCGAAAACCTGGCGCTCGGTGGAGGCCGTCAAACAGGCAACACGTGTTTTGAACAGGCGGCTGTCGAAAACTGTTCAAAAGTCGGCGGAGTTTTGAACAGGTGGCTGTTCAAAGACTTTTAGAACGGAATTTCGTTTAACCCAAGGATTACGCAAAACCGGGATATAAAGGCGCCGATTCTTGGGTTAATCTGGGATATGCCAGTCCGGGCGCAAAACCGCACGTGGTTTTGAACAGTTTGAACAGCCCCTACTACGACTGCTAAAAAGAATAAGCAATGACGTTAACCCTCCATGTTTTTGCTTATGATCCGGTCACGAGCAAAACACGGACGGTTAGACTTGATAAAACGGGTTTGGTTATTTGGTTTTTATCCCAAGAAAGGAGCAAGGCACGATGAGTTTCTCGTTTACATGGCTGGGCCACTCGGCGTTTGAAGCGAAAGTGGATGGGCACAGCATCCTTTTCGATCCCTATCTGTCGGAAAACCCAAAGGCTACGGTCCAGCCCGACCAGCTCAATCCCGAACTGATTTTCCTGTCGCACGCGCATGGCGATCATCTGGGCGACACGGTGGACATCGCCACACGCACCGGCGCGCCCGTGGTCTGCAATTTTGAGATCGGCAACTGGCTGGCGAAACGCAACGTCAAGGTCCATCAGGGCAACCCCGGCGGTGGCTGGGATCACGGCATTGTCCACGCCAAATTCACGATAGCGCATCACAGCTCGTCGTTCCCCGATGGTACGTATGGCGGCGAACCCAACGGCTTCATCATCACGCTGCCGAGTGGAACGCGCATTTATTTCGCCGGCGATACCAGCGTCTTTATGGACATGCAGCTTATCGGGGAAGAAGGTATCGACGTGGCTTTCCTGCCGATCGGCGATAACTACACCATGGGGCCGGCGGAGTCGCTGAAGGCCATTCGTCTGCTGAAACCCCGCTTTGTGGTTCCGATGCACTATAATACCTGGGACCTCATTGCCCAGGACGCTTCGGCATGGGCAGAACGGGTGAAAAGCGAGACCAGCGCGCAGCCGATCGTGCTGCAACCCGGAGAAACCCATACGATCGAATAGAACGGTCAGTCGCGCGGCGATCTGGTCGTGATGGACGGTGGACAATGCGCTTGAGCGCCAATCGCGTCGCGCTGGCCCTGTGCCTGTACGCGGCGCTTCTGGGCGTGTTATACGCCCACGAAACACCCGTATTTGAAGCGCCTGATGAAGGCGCTCACTTTTTGTATATCCATAACCTGCTCGAAACCGGCGAGCTACCGGTGCTTGAAGACCGCGAGGCTGTCTTTGAAAGCCGGGCCGTTCAGCGCCACCACCCGCCGCTGTATTACCTGATTGGCGCGGGGCTGATCTCATGGACCGAGCGCGCCGATGTCGAGCGCTACTTTGTCGACAATCCTTTCGGCGCTGCCGGGTTTGTCATCGACCTCAACCGCAATATCTATCTGCACAGCCCGCAAGCGCCACAGGGCGATACCCATGTGGCCGTCTGGGTGCTGCGGCTTTACAGCCTGTCGCTCGGCGTCGCTACGCTCTGGCTGGTCTATCGCAGCGGGCAACTGGCCTTCGCCGAACGACCGGTCGGCCTGCTCGCGCTGTTCGTCGCCGTGTCGATCCCCGGATTTATCGCCGGGGCGGCCAGCATCAATAACGACAATCTGGTGATCTTCCTGTTCACCGCCGGCATCCATCGTGTGCTGGTCGTCTGGCGGCGGGAACGAGTCACGACCTTCGATCTGGCCGTGTTCGCCCTGACACTCGGCGGCGCGGCGCTGACGAAGCTGAACGGGCTGGCCCTGTTTCCGCTGGTCTATGCCGGCCTCGTCTGGGGAGCGCTGCGCGGGCGGCTGGCATGGCGCGATGTCTGGCGCGTGGGCGGCGTCACGCTGCTGGCCGCGGCGCTGCTGGCGGGCTGGTGGTATGCCCGCAACTGGCAGCTTTATGGCGACCCGCTGGCCCTGAGCGCGACCAGAGAAGTCTGGGGGCGCGACGGCAACCTGCCGGATAACGCCAGACTGGTCCTGCTTGAGGCCATGCACGTTCTGGACTCGTTCTGGATGACGCTGGGGCACTTCAACCTGCGCGGCCCGGAATGGCTCTATACCTACGCGCCGCTGGCCGCGCTGGCGGCGCTTCCGGGGCTGGTGCGGGCGTGGCGGCGCGCCGGACCGCGCGGGCGCGATGCGCTGCTGTTTCTGGGCGCGTCGTGCGCGCTGATCATCGTGGCGCTGGTCACGGCGACCCGGCAGATCAATGTGTCGCAGGGGCGCATTCTCTACCCGGCCATCCTCGGTTTCGCCGTGCTGCTGGCGCTGGGCTGGCGCGCGCTGGTGGGGCGATTTGCGCCTCTGGTGGTCGTGCCGCTGGCCACGGTCACGCTGGCCACACCGTTCCTCTATCTCGACCACGCTTTTCAGCATATCGAAGTCGTCGACGCGCTTCCCGCAGCCGCGACGCCGGTCGGCGCGACCAGCGAAGGGCTGACGCTGGAAGGCTACCGTCTATTCACGGAGACGGTCGCGCCGGGAGAGCAGGTGCGGCTGGAGTTGTTCGTGCGCGGCAATCACCCCGATAATCCGGCGATGTTTGTCAAGGCGCTGGACCCGAACAACCAGCAGACGCTCGGCGGCGTGGATTTCTATCCCGGCATGGCGCCGACTGAAGCGCTGGACGATACGCTGCTGTACCGGGTCTATGTCCAGTTTCCGATCGACGCCGGCATCCCTCTCGATACCGGGCCGATGCAGCTTCGTCTGGCGGTTGGATGGCGCGTGCCGGAAACGGAACGCTTCCTGCCGTTGCGAGACGCGAACGGCGTGGAAATCGACATTCTCACGCTGGCCGGCCCCGTGGTAATGGGCGCGCCGGAGGCTTCACCCGAAGCGCAAACGCCTACCCATGCCGGTTCTGCCGAAACGGAGCCGCCGGAAGAAGCGCCGCTCGTCGCCACCTTCGGCGATCAGATCCAGTTGTTGAGCTACACGCTGCCTGACAGCGTTGCCGCCGGGGAAACGCTGTCCGTCGGGTTGAACTGGAAAGCCACGCGCCCGATCGAACAGGATTACGTGCTGACCGTTGGCCTGCTCGACGCTGACGGCAGGCTGGTCGCGCAGCATG
>QGUR01000097.1 GCA_003242205.1 Chloroflexota bacterium
TATGGTATCTTGTACCGGTTCGTGGGCTTGGGGAATTGTGTAAGAGACAGGGGCAGGCAGGCTGAAGCGGATGACTTGCTTGCTGCTTTAGAAGCAGAGTGGCAATCAGAATACGGCTCCGGGTTTCCCGCGCTTGTATCGCTGCTGGAACTTCAAGGTTCGCCGCTGCTGCACGGCGTGGGGACAAATATTCAGGTCGATGACGTCACGGGGAAAATGACCGTTGAGGTGGTCACCGGCAACCTTCATATAGCGCCATTGCCCGTACGCACGTTACGGATCGAAGTCACGGATCCGGCGGCTGCGACGTTTTACGCGACAGCAGAAGAGCCGGTAGCATCATTGCCGGGGGCACTGATCCGCAGTACGGTTGAGGTGGAACTTCCACGGGACTTGCCTGTACTGACGCCCGCGCTGGTCTTTGTAGAGCCGAGATTCGACAACCGCGTGACTTTCGGCAAACCGGTTGCTTCGATTATCCTGAACCGGCCGGATGATGCGACGTTAGCGGAAGGCGCTGTTGCCGCGGGCTGGCGATTTGGCGAGCACATCCTCCTTGAGCACCTGCATGCCAGCGCAGACGCGGAGGCCGTGGACTTGACGCTGTACTGGCGCACGGACGCGCCACTTCAAACCGACTATCACGTCTTTACGCACGTCATCGACGCTGAAGGGCGAATTGTGCAGCAATACGATGCCGCGCCGGCCGACGGGCGTTATCCAACCGGGCAGTGGCGCGTCGACACGTTGATCGAGGACGCGCGCAGTATTCGCTTCGAAACGCCGCTGGCTCCGGGTACGTATCGTGTGCTGGTCGGGCTATATCAACCGGCGGATGGCACACGGCTTCCGGTTACATCCGCCGATGGCTCGGTGAATACAGACGCATTCGAAGCGCTTGCATTTCGGGTTAGCGGGCCTTAGGAACAGGCGAGCGCATAAGGATCATTTGCCCGAACCGAGTGTCAGCCCCTGTATGAAGTAGCGCTGCAGGAATGCGAATACGATCACCGTCGGGATGATGGCGATCAGCGAACCTGCCGTAAGCACCGGCCAGTTAGTCGTGTATTGCCCCTGAAGCGTCGCCAGCCCTGCCGTAACCGGCTTGAGCGAGTCGCTCTGGATCAGGATGATCGCCCACAGATAGTCGTTGAAAATCCACGTAAATTCGAGCGTCGCCAGCGCCGCCAGCGAGGGCAGGCTCATGGGCAACATGATCTGCCAGTAGATGCGGAACTCGCTGCATCCGTCCACGCGGGCGGCGTCGAGGATGTCTCCCGGCACGGTACGCATGAAGTTGCGTAACACGAACGTGCAAAAGCCCATCTGGAACGCCATGTGAATCATGATGAGCGACCAGTGGGTGTTGTAAATGCCCAGCGTGTTCGACAGCCGGAAAACGGGCAGGAGCAGGATTTGAAATGGCAGCATCGTCCCGGCGACGAACATGAAATAGAGCAGCGTGTTGCCGCGGAAACGGAAACGGGCCAGCGCGAATGCCGACAGCGACGACAGGAACAGTGTGCCGGCAAGCGCGGGGATGGTGATCAGGAAGCTGTTACCCAGATAGCGCGAGACACGCCCCCGCTCCCAGGCTTCGACAAAGTTTTGCAGGGTGATGCTGGAGGGAATTGACCAGAACCCGTTCAGCGAGATATCGCTCTGGGTGCGCAGCGACGTGAGCAGGGCGCTGAACAGCGGCAGCAGCCAGATGATCGTCAGCACCAGCAGGAATACGAACAGCAGGTTCTCGCGCAGCGCTTTGCGCCAGCGCGGCGCAACGGCGGTAGAGGCAATCGCTGTGGCCGGTGGAGACTGGGTATGGATCGTATCGGCCATGGTCGCCTCTTAATACTCCATCTCGGTTTTGATGGTGCGGTACAGGTAGGGGATGATGATGACCAGCGACAGCATAAACAGCATGACGGCAATGGCCGCGCCGTAGCCCATCTTGTAGTTGTTGAACGCCTCAATGTACATAAAGTTTGCCAGCACGTTGGAAGCGCCCGCCGGGCCGCCGCGGGTCATTACGGAAACGAGGTCAAACGCTCGTAGCGAGTCGATGATCGAGATGACGACAATCACGACCGTGACCGGGCCCAGCAACGGGAAGATGATGTGCCGGAACAGCGTCCATCCGGTTGCGCCGTCTACACGGCCCGCTTCGATGAGCGACGGATCGAGATTTTTCAACCCGGCCAGATACAGGATCATGACGTAACCGACCTGCCGCCAGACTGCCGCTGCGATGATGGCGTAGAGCGCAAGCTGGCGGTCGGCCAGCCATCCGGGTGGGCGTTCCACGCCGATGCCATAGAGCAGGGAATTGATCAGCCCGTTGCGTGGCTCGTAAATCCACGCCCAGATCATGCCGATGACGACGAACGACAGGATGAGCGGCGCATAGAAGCTGATCTTGAACCACTGTGCGCCGCGAATGTCGGTATTGAAAATCAGCGCCAGCCCCAGACCGATGGTCGTCGGGACGGTGATGAAGACGACCAGCCAGCGCACGTTGTTGGCGAACGACATATGGAAGTCGCGGTCCTGGAACAGCCGCTCGTAGTTCGCAAGGCCGATAAAGCGCATTTGCGAGATGCCGTCCCAGTCCGTCAGACTCAGGTAAAACGTGTAGAACGTCGGGCCGACGATCCAGACAAAGTAAATGGCGAGTGGCACGACCAGAAACAGGTAGGGCGTCCACTGGATGCGGCGCTTGCGCCCCGGCGTCTGCCCATCCCTGCGGAAAATGAGATTGATTGCGGACATCTGGCCCTCCGTCGGAAGCCCTTACTCCGGCGTTTCGCGCCGTCCCTTCCCCCGGTGGGGCGCACCGGGAGAAGGGCTGGGGATATCTGACCGGGATCAGGGCCGTGTGAAAGCTATTCTTCTGCGGCCTGCTCCGCGGCGATGCGAACGCGGTCGGCTTCCAGGCTTTCCAAAATCGCCTGCACGTCGGCGTTCATCGGGTCGGCGATGAACTCGGCAAAGGCGTTCAACCCGGCTTCGGCCATTTCTGGTGTCGTGTCGCGATCATAGAACTGGAGCACGTAGTCGGCGCTCTGAACCAGCGCGATGCCCTTCTGCTGCGCCTCGGTGAAGCCGCTGAGGTCGACGTCGGTGCGGGTCGGCAGGCGGCCCAGCATTTCCGCCGCCAGCTCCTGCGCCTCGCGCGAACCGAACCATGCTAGCAGGTCCATGCCGCCTTCGGGGTTGCTGGCATTGGCTGCCATGAAGAAGCCATCGGTCGGAGCATCGATGCCGATCGGCACATCAGGATCGATGATCGGGAACTGGACGAAGTCGTAGTCGTCTTCGATCTCATCCGGCACGCTGTCGGTGATGAAGCCGCCCATCAGGTACATGGCTGCTTCGCCACGGTTCATGAAGTCGAGCGCGTCCTGCCATTCGTAGGCTGCCGAATTTTCGAGGAAGCAGTCATGCTCGTACAACTGACGCCAGTAATCAAACACGGCGACCACACGCTCGTCGGTGTACGATTCCTCAAGCAGCATCAGGCTACGGTGGAATTCAGGGCCGTTGATACGCATGTTCAGGAAGTCGAACCACGCAGCCGCGGTCCAGGGCGCGCGGGTGCCAATGGTGATCGGGATGATGTCCTGAGCGCGCAGCGCGTCGCAGGCGGCGAGCAGTTCATCCCATGTTTCCGGCGGTTGGACGCCGGCCTGTTCCATCACGCTGGGACGGAAGTACAGCGCCCACCAGTAGTAGTCGGTCGGCACGAAATACTGCGCGCCGTCCACGGTCGCCAGCTCGATGAAGCCGGGGGCGTACACGTCGTACCAGCCTTCACGCTCGTACAACGGGGTCAGATCGGCGGCCAGCCCGCGGTCGACGAAGAAGTTCATGCGGTTGCCGGCGAACCATGTCAGCACATCGGGCGCGGGGTCTGCGACCAGAAAGGCGCGGATGGCCTGCTTGAACGCTTCATGGTCGGTGACCGAATGCTCGACGATGCGGTCTGGATTTGCGGCTTCGAATGCCGCGACGCGCGCTTCATCCAGCTCACGCGCGCCCTCGTCGCTGGCGTTCGATGCATAGCGGATGACATCATCCTGAGCTAGCAGAGCGCCGCCAATGAGTAAGGATGCGACGGTGAGCAGCAGGGCGATTCTACGAATGGTCATGATTTAGACTCCTAAGACAGACTTAACTTCGAACAATACGAGAGCAAACTTGTTTTGCTGGAACCGGTTTGCGATTTGTCTGCGTAACCTCCTGTCATGCTGAACGGACCGGAGCCGTTGACCCGCGAAGAATCAATTGCGTTGGCAACACGACCGGGTCAAATGTCGTTTGCTTCTTCTCCAGTATGTCGAGCAGCAGGTTGGCGGCCGTTTCGCCAAGCTGCCGGGAAGGCTGCCGGACAGTCGTCAGCGGCGGGTCGATGTGGATGGCCAGTGGAATATCGTCGAACCCAACGATAGACAGATCGCGTGGCACGTTCAGCCCGGCGCTTTTGGCGGCGTTGATCGCTCCCAACGACATGAGATCGGTCACGCACAGAACCGCCGTGGGACGCGGGTCTGCTTTTAGGAGTTGTCGCAGCGCCTGAGCGCCGCTCTCAATGGAGAACGATCCACAGGCAACGGGCAGCCGGTCAAAGTCGATGCCGGCGCTCGCCAGCGCGTCGCGATAGCCGCGCAGCCGTTCGCTGATGCTGAACATGGACACCGGCCCAACAGCAATGATGCCGATGTTGCGATGGCCGAGGTCTGCCAGATGTTTTGCAGCCTGATACGCGCCGTGATAGTCGTCGATTCGGATGGTGTTGCTTTTGTCTTCCAGCGACTGATAACCGATGGCGACGAACGGATAGTTGTGGGAGGCGACGAAACTGCTCATCAGCTCATCGGGCAGGTTCTCCAGCAGGATCAGCCCATCGCAGTAGCGGCTTTGAACCAGTCTTCGATACTGGTCGGATTGTTGCACCGGCATTTTGGGCGTCGTAATGAGGATGTTGTAACCGCGCTCGTTGATCACGGTTTCGACGCCTTCGAGTATCGAGAGTGTCTGCGGATCGGTGAAGATCGATGTGTAGATCAGCGGGAAAATGACACCGATGTTGTAAGTGCGGCCCCGCGCCAGAGCGCGGGCTGCGAGATTGGGCACGTAGCCGAGTTCTTCGACCGCCTTCAGCACCCGGGCGCGGGTGTCGGCGCTGACATAAGGGGTATTGGAAAGGACCTTGGAAACTGTCGCTGACGAGACGCCTGCCCTATCCGCGACCTGTTTTAATGTGGTCATTACGTACGCCAAACAATAGTTAAGCGCTTTACGGTTAGTATAGAAAGGCGCTCATCCCCCTGTCAATCGAACCGCACAAGTTTGTGCAGATTGGCTAAGGCTGGGCGGCACTCGCCTGGCTTGTGAGGTCAACGACTGGCACGCTTTCCAGATCGCCGTGAATGTCGCCCAGAAATGCGGCCAGCCAGACGGTCTGGCCCTCATATTCGATGAGCAGCCAGCCGCTGTCTTCGGTGCGCCCAAGCACGCTGGCGCTTTCACCGACGGCCATTGTGCCGACGACGCGGCTGAACTCGACGCTGGGAGCGCTGCGAAGGCGTGAGATATTGCGACTGGTGAAGGCGACGCCGGTAGGCGAGGCCGCCATCAGCGCCGTGATGTCTTCGTCGCTCAGAACGAACGGAGGAATCGGGGTCGCAGCAGGGGCGGGAGTCGGCAGGTTTTCATAGGTGCGAACCCGCAGCAATTCGAACGTGTCTTTCTCGATCTCTTCGACCAGAATGACAGGCGGCCCGCCGATGTCAATGCCCTGATCGGTGCTCGTATAGCGATGGACAGGCGTAAGGGCCGGTTCTAGCTCAATGGAGTAGACACCGTCGACGGGGCGGAGCAGCATTTCGCCATCAAGCGAATACAGCCGCAGTCTCTGGCTTTCGGCTTCCAGTTCCAGAGTGACAGGCTCAAGCAGCGTGTTCCACGCGACGATGATACGCTCTCCGGTTTCGGGGCGCAGAAACGTGATGGTGACGATGCCGTCAGGCTGTTCCTGCACGATGCCGCGGCGGCTGAAGCGTTCAGCACTAAAGACCTCCGCCAGAAGGCGATAGGCGCGGGCGATGGGGCGCGGCGTGTCCGGCTCCGGATGCTGCGCGAAGCAGATGCTATCCGCCGGATTACGGTAGATGCCAAAAGCATCGCCAAAGCAGGCGTGGCCACCGACGCACAACGCGCCATCATGCGGCGGGAAATTCGTGCCGGGGGCCTGGTCGCCGCAGTCGTCATAAAGCTGGTGGTAAAAAACGACGTCCGCGCCCTCGGCCCAGGCGTAAGCCGTGCTCTGAATCAGAAAATGCGCCTGTTGCTCCATCGTCGCCCAGCGTGGCCGGCTGGCGGGATCATCGGCCAGCCATGTCGGGCCGGGGTAATCGTCCCACGCCGGTACGCCGGTTTCGTTCATCCAGATGGGCCGCTGCAGGCCGAAGGCGACCAGCGTCTGCCGTACATAGAGCACGAGCCAGCCGCTGCGCCACGCATTGCCGTAGCTATGTACGGCGACGGCGTCGATAAACCAGTTGTGCTCCGCGTGCATCGGGTCGTTGATGATCTGGTTCAGCACAGCCGATAGCCAGTTGTCCTGCGTTGGATAGAGCAGGCCGCCCAGCAGGACTGTCGCTTCGGGGTCAACCCAGTGGATGACGATGTGCGCGATTTTCAGCATGCGTGTGTAATCGCGCACGCCGCCTTTCCAGAACATCGGGTAATCCGGCTCGTTCCAGACTTCCCAGACGCGGATGCCCTCTCCCTCGTCCCAGCCGTTCAACAGAGCCAGCGTGCCGCCGGGGCGATAACGTTTGGCGACTTCATAAACGTAACGCGCCCAGGGATTGTCGCGATTGATGGACTTGCCGGGGCCGGGCGAATCGTAGCCATCGGCGAAGATAGGCTCGTAAAGATTGCTGATGGTCTGATCGTCGCGGTGGAATTCGGGTACGCCGAGCAGAATCGCGTTGGTTCGCAGACCATGTTCGACATCGCTGGTCACCAGCTCATCATAGGCGTTCCACGACCAGCGCCCGGGCTGTGGTTCGACGCGATCCCAGTAAAGCGGCCAGCGGTTCCAGCCCGCGCCAAGCTCCAGCGCGCGCTGGTAGCGTATTTCATTGTGCGGTGTATCGACCGAAGCAATGAAGGTGATGCCGAGGCGGCTTGCGCGCGTGTAGCCGTCAGCGGTTTGCCGGTCGCTCGCAGGCAGCGCTTCCGGGGCGGATTGCGCGGAAACCATGCCAAAACTGCCGAACAGAAACATGAGCAAAGCGGCAAAAGCGAGACGGATCGGCATTGCGGTCGACACCTGATCGTTATCGGGTTGCAGGTAGCGCGAGTACCGCCCGGATGGGCTACGATCAGTCTACTATGAGATGTTGTTCGCCGCTGAAACCTGTACGTTTTTCATATTGAGGCGAATCAGGCCGAAGTCAGGCGCGTTGCCACACGGTTACGCCATCGGCTCGTGTCTCGCCTCGCGACCAGAGGCCGCGCGACAGGACGAGGTGGTTGCCCCATCCGGGGCCGATTTCCACAAACGACATGTCCTCTTCAAAACCCAGCCTGAGCGCCAGTTCGCATGAGGGATGGTTCAGGGCGTCGCTGCACCATGCCGGCTGCAAACCGCGTTGCAGGGCGTGCTCGATCAGCGCGGCACAGACGATGCTCGCCAGCCCCTGACGGCGAAAGCCGGCGGCGGTTTTCACGCCGATGTTGAGATGCCGGTTGCTGGCGGCCAGAGCATAAGCAACCGATGTGAGGCGGCCGTCCATCAACAGGCAGAACCCGGCTCCGTAGCGCTCGTAATTGTCGTAACCTCCCCACTGTCCGCTGATATGCTCGTCCAACTCGCGGTCGGCCCGCTCGGCCATGGCGCGGTTCATCCAGACGAGTTGCGCGCCATCCGGTAGTTTCGCCTGCCAGTCGGGAGCGGGTTTATCCATAGGCCACTTGAAATTACGGCGCTCGATGACGGTTAGAGGCGTGTCTGCCAGCAAGGCGTCCTTCCACGCTGCGCCGGCTGTGGCGAAGCCATAGAACCGCTGAAATGCTCCCGGCTCCTCCGGGGCGTCCTTGCAGAACATACGTAGCGCGGGGCTGACCGCACCGCCCAGATAAAACTCGAACGGGTGGCAGATCATCGCCGCGGTCGGGTTGTCAGGATCATCGGCAAAGACTGGAAAGGTAAGCTTGCCCTCAAAGACTTCGTCCCGGAACGGTTCGTCATACCGGTCTGATGCAAACAGAGGGCGCACGCGCTCGTAGCGCGAGGGTGGCAGTTCGTATACAGTCAGGTTAGCGCTCACGGGCATGCTCCATCTCACAGGCTGCGCCCGCAGCGACAGGCGCGCCTTCGGTTTCAGCGTGACGTAAGCGAACAAATGCCATAGGGTGGCTTCCCGGTGTGCGAAGCAGAATACCGGCCCGGGTACTGAGGCGTGATTCAACCTAAAGTTATTCTATGAAGCAATATTAGGACTGGCAATCAGATCAAGCCTCTTGCCTGATGCGCTCAGGTGATAGAATGTCTGTAATGTCGTTTCGCACACAAGGTGTTTAATCGATGAAGGATTTGCCCGCCTTCCAGCGGCGTCGTTTCGATCAGGTTCACAAGTATATCTCTCGCGTGCTCACCAATCCGCGTCAGGCGTCGACCACACGGTTGGTCAAACTGCTGACCTATGATGACGGTCATTATCGCGCCATCTTTCGGGGCGACTATTTCGTCCTGCAGGAAGGCGCAACCGGGCCAACGAAATCGCAATGGTCTACACTCAAGAAACATATGAAGCGTATCGCGCCGGAAGTTTTCATCTTCAAGGAACACGGTGAAATTCCCTGCGGCCCGGAAGTCCGTGATCCGTCGGTGCGTTGCTATTACATCGACTTCGGCTTCATGCACCGGGAGTAATGCAGTTTTACGCCTGCGCCCCCGGTTCGAACACGACTTTCATGCATTCCAGCCCCAGCGCGGTATCGATGGCCTGCTGCGCCTGTTCCAGCGGAAAGCGATGGGTGACGAAGCGGTCGAGCGGCATCGTGTCCTGATAGCGCAGCATGAGCTCCATGCTGGGCCGGTAACCCGTAAATGGGTGATTGCTCAACCCCACGAGGCGCAGCCCCTTGCTGACGATCAGATGCGGGTTGAGCGGAATGTCGCCCATATCGACAAACACGCCTTCGAGGATATACATGCCGCCGCGGCGGATCATACGCAGCGCTTCCGGTACAGCCTCGGGATAGCCAACGCACTCGATGGCGAGGTCGACGCCCCGGCCTCGCGTCCAGTCGTGGACAAGCTGCACGCGCTCATCTTCGGAGGTGGCCGAAACATCGAGCGTGTAGTCCGCGCCGAAATCGCGCGCCATTTGCAGGCGATAGGACGATGTATCGACAGCGATGATTGTGCCCGCGCCCATCATACGCGCTTTGATGAGATGGCACAGGCCCAGCGGGCCAACGCCCTGAATCAATACGCTGTCACCGGAAAGGAAGCCTTCGGAGGCGAGCGACGAGAACTCTTTCGCTTTGTCGAGCGCATAGGTGCAGGCCATGATCTCAGTGTAAACGGCCAATTCCGGCGCGAGGCCATCGGGCACTTTATAGACGAACGCTTCGGGAATGATGACCATGTACTCGGCCCATCCACCCATCAACGGCATTTCGGTCGCCCGGAACGAGTTGCCGTAGCCGCGCCAGTTTTCGCACCATGAATAGCCAAAGATGTGGCGACAGTTGTAGCACTTGCCGCACACGACATCGGGACACATGGTGATGCGGTCGCCAACGCGCAGAGGCTCTCCATAGAAATCGACGGTTCCCGGCGTCACTTCGGCGACGATGCCCACATTCTCATGCCCCGGAATGAGGGGGAAGGGCGACGTTTGTTCGTTTACCGTGCCGGCGTACTGCGTCGTTTCACCGCGATAGGTGTGCTTACCGGTGCCGCAGATGCCGCTCATTTCGACCTGCATCAGCAGCCCGCCCGGTTGCAGCGGCGGGATGGCGTATTCTTGTACTTCGAGGCGGTATGGCTCGACAATCGTGACGGCTTTCGCGTATTCTGGCATGGCTCCGGCTCCCGCAATAAGGTTAGGATTTTATTATAGTCCGGCCCCGGAAATGGGGCTGTGCTTCGCTCAAACGGCTGTGAAATCCCCTTCAATGTTTGCGAACTCTAACGCCTGAATCGCCCTGAATCACTCGCATTCGACACGATTCAGGAGTAGAATTAGAACATAAGTTCTAAGGGAGAAGACACAGCATGTTATCCCATTCGAACCCCCAGCCAGTTCGCGAACGACTGCAAGGCAAGCGCCTGTTGTCGGCGCTGCGCGCCCGCGGCATCGAAGCCGATAACGTCACTCGCAACCGGCGGACAGGCGTTTACACCGTCAAGTTTACAACGCCGAACGTGACCAACTTCTACAGCAAAGGCACCGATCCGGCCCGTGTCTGGGCGCGGCGTATTGAGGAATGCTTCGACGACGTCGAGATCATCGATACCTACGACTCCATAGCGGAATGGCGTCCACAAAAGCCGGTTCTCTTTGCAACCGTCTTTCTCCGCATCATCGAACGGCCTGAAGGCGCGTAACGAATCTCCACTGCGGGATAATGCGTCGTGGTATGCCACGACGCATTATCCCGGCGGCAAACGACACCTCCGGTTGACAGCGATCACAGTTTAGCTAGAATGGAAAGCGCCACGGCGAGGCAGGCAGAAGCCGCGTCCTCTCCGGGTTTTTGAAGGCTGGAGTGTAAAGGACGAACATGCGCAGAGGGCTGTACAACCGCTAGTTTTTGAGGACTGGCCCAAGCCCTGCTGATTCGCATGTTTTGATTCTGCTACTGCGGAACCATCCATTCTGATTGTGCCTGCAGGCGCTGTCTGGGTCGTCCCTGGGTGGCGCTTTTGATTCCCATCACAGCGCCACGCCATCCCTGTCATTTCGTTCGGAGCCAACTCTCACAGGGAGGCATGCCATGACGACCGTTCTATCCATTACATACTTGTCCAAAACTTTCGGCCTGCAACAGGTGCTCAATAACGTCACCTGGACGCTGAGCGCCGGCGACCGTGTTGGCCTCGTGGGCGTCAACGGCGCGGGCAAATCGACGTTGTTGAAGATCATCGCCAGAGAACTCGAACCCGATTCCGGCGAAGTGCGGGTTGCGCCCGGCATGGTGCTCGGCTATCTGCCGCAAACGCTGGACGGCGAAGACATCACCTCGATTGACGATCTGATCGCCGAGTCGCAAACGCGCCTGCGCGAGATGGAACAACGTCTGCGCGCGCTGGAGCAACAGATGGCGCGCCCGGACGACAATCTGGATGACGTGCTTGCCGAATACGGCGAGCTGGCGGAGGCGTTCGAGCGCTATGGCGGTTACGAGCTCGACTACCGCGTCGATATGGTGCTCGATGGTCTGGGCGTCGGCCACCTCGACCGGACGCGCTCATTTTCAACGCTTTCAGGCGGTGAGCAGGCGCGTGTCGGGCTGGCTTTGCTGCTGTTGCGCGCGCCGGATATCCTGCTGTTGGACGAGCCGACCAACCATCTGGACGCCGCGAGCCTCGACTGGCTGGAACGCTATCTGGCCGCCTGGCGCGGCGCGATGATCGTCGTGTCGCACGACCGCATGTTTCTGAACCGCACGGTTAACAGCATCGTCGAAATCGACGAGCATACGCACACAGCGACACGCTATCCGGGCGACTACGATGCGTACCTGCAGGCCAAGGCGGCGGCGCTGGAAGCGTGGAAGCAGACCTACAAGCGGCAGCAGGAAGAACTCAAGGCGCTGCGGATCGAAATCAAAGAGGGCGCGCACCGTAACAACAACTACCGCGCGCATACCGACAACGACAAGTTTATCCCGTTCGCCAGAAGGCAAAACCATGATCGCACGGTATCGAAGCGCGTGCGCGCTGCCGAGCAAAAGCTCAAACGTCTGGAGGCTGAACTTGTGCCCGAACCGCCTGAGCCATTGCGCTTCGAGGCCGATTTCGATCCGGCACGCCTGAAAGGGCGCGCGCCGCTTTACGTATCCGGTCTGGCGAAGGGCTATGGCGAACGGACGCTGTTCCGCGACGTGACCTTCACGCTCGGTGTTCATAGCCGGATCGCCATCACCGGGCCGAACGGCGCGGGCAAGTCGACGCTTTTGCGCGTGCTGGCAGGGCTGGAACAGCCGGACGCGGGCGAGATCATGATTGCCGGCGGCGTGACGATCGGCTATCTCGATCAGGCAGGTACGCGCTTCGACCCTGAAATGCGTGTGCTCGACGCCTACCGTTCCGGCCTGCCGGGCGAGGAACAGCAGCACAAGGCGACGCTGCTTAAGACGGGTCTGTTCCGCTATCAGGACTTCGACAAGCGGGTGGGCGAACTGAGCAGCGGGCAACAGCGCAAACTGCAAATCGCCCGGTTGATGGCCGAACGCGCCAACCTGCTGCTGTTGGACGAGCCAACCAACTATGTCAGCTTCGACGTGCTGGAAGCGTTCGAAGATGCGCTCAAAACGTTTCCCGGCCCGGTGATCGCCGTTTCCCACGACCGCCGCTTTCTGGAACGGTTCGGCGGCGAGCGCTGGGAACTGAATAATGGCGAATTGAATCGTACGCCCGATATCGTGGAAGTGGGAACTAACCTCACCCCCTAACCCCCTCTCCAAATCGAAAAACACAATTTGGAGAGGGGAAAGCTGCGCCGGACGCCATATTTTGCCCGCTGTGCTGGTTCCCCTTTCCAAAAGCGCAGATTTTGGAGAGGGGACGGGATGAGGTTTCTCGTGTGCAAAAACAGGGAACAGTCTAGAATGGGCGTTGGTTGACTGACCTGTAAGGAGAAAGCATCATGCGGGCGAGAACGGCGGCGCTGTTGGGGATACTCATTCTGGCGGTGGTGCTGTCAGGAGGGGCGCTTCAGGCCCAGTCCCTGCCGCCGACCGTCGTCAGCTTCAGCGCCGATGTTGCGTCGATCACGGTTGATGAGGCCGAGGCGGGCCAGACAACGACAACCCTCTCCTGGGAAACGGTAGGTGTGTCCGATGGCCAGCGGATCGTGCTGCAGGTCTACGGGCGCATGGGCTGGCAGCCGCTGCTCGGCACGGAGAACGCGGCGCTGCCCGCAACCGGAACCTATGTCGACCGCATCCAGAACTACTGCGGATTTTGCTCGCCCACCTATCGGATTGCGATCGTCGATGGACAGAACCGTATCCTTGACCAGCAGATCGCGATGATTGAGTGGGCGGAACCGCCCGGCGCGCCTGCCATCACCCGTTTTGAAACGGGCGTGCAGCGCATCGAGGCCAATTCGCTGGCGCAACGCACGGCCCGCGTGACTGTCTTCTGGGAAGTGACCAACCGTCTCCCGAACTCGAACCTTGTCTTTGAGCAGGTGCTTGAGGACGGGACAGCCGTTTCTGTCGAGCAGCCGCGCGAATCCCTGTGGGTTGGCTCAGTCGGGCAGGGTGAAGTCATTCCGGTGCTGCCACAAACCGAGAATTACGTCCAGCTTCGCCTGCGTCTGGTCAATGCTGGCAGCGGCGCGTTATACGACGAGGCGTTCATCACAATCCCGCTGATCGGCGCGGTCACGGTTCCGGTTGTGCCGCAGTCGCCGCCACAGCCATCGATACTTGCGGCGACGGGCGAAGTGATCGATCCGGCGCGC
This sequence comes from Chloroflexota bacterium, assembly GCA_003242205.1. Lineage (GTDB taxonomy): Bacteria > Chloroflexota > Anaerolineae > Aggregatilineales > Phototrophicaceae > ZC4RG36. The sequence goes on from QGUR01000097.1 coordinate 13,716, forward strand.
CCGATACCCGAAAACCTGCCGCCCGAAGTCCTGTCATTTTTCGTCACGCCGCCGGAGGTGGAGCGGGGCGGCGCGGTTTCGGTCTACTGGAATGTCATCAATGCCCGCGCGGTGCTGGTTGCCCGGCTGAACGCGGCAGGCGATCCGGTCGAGTTCTATAGCAACCCGGCGCTGGCGGGCACATGGCTGCTGTCTCTGCCGGAGCGATATGTCGATTCGGCGACGTTCTATTTACTGGCGGCTGGCGCGGATGAGCAGGTGATCGAGCGCTATGCGACCGTGCGCGTTCAATGCCCTTACACCTACTTCTTTGGCGAAGCGCGGGATGCAGGTTGCCCGCGTTCCGGCGCGCTGGAAGTCAGCGGAGCGTACCAACCCTTCGAGCGTGGTTTCATGATCTGGCGCGGCGACACGCGGCAAATCTTCGTCTTTTTCAACGACACCGGGCGTTCGCTGGTCGTACCTGATACATGGGTCGAAGGCGAACCGCTCAATATCCTGTCACAACCTCCTGCGGGTTTGTATGCCCCGGAGCGCGGTTTTGGCAAGGTGTGGCTGAACACAGTCGAAATCATGAACGGCCTTGGATGGGCGACCGGGCCGGAGTTATCGTACGCCATGCGCGTGCAGGAGTCGGGCCGGGTCGACGAGCAGCGCACGTTTCTGGCGCTGCCCGACGGGCGCGTCGTCTCCACAGGCAGTGATGGTTGGGGTTTCATCGGCAACTGAGTGAAAGATGGCGGTGAATAGCGGTATCATAGGCGGCGCGAAGCAAGTT
>QGUR01000407.1 GCA_003242205.1 Chloroflexota bacterium
GCCATGAAGTATACCAGCGTCACGTCGGGACACGTACAGGCCGAGCTGCTTTGAGGTGGAGCGAACGCCATCGACCATCTGGCCGCGGAAGTGGATATACTAGCAGGCCCGTGATGGTTCGTATGCTGCACAGAAGTAAGTGAAATCCAATGCGCCTATCACAACTTTTCAGCCAGACGCTGCGCCAGGCCCCGGCGGACGCCGATGTCAGAAGCCACCAGTTTCTTTTGCGCGCCGGCTTTATCCGGCAGATCGCGGCGGGCGTGTTTGCCTATCTGCCGCTGGCCAAACGTTCGCTGGCCAAAATCGAAGACATCGTGCGGCAGGAGATGGACGCCATCGGCGGGCAGGAAATTTCGATGCCGGTCGTGCATCCCGCCGAAATATGGCAGGAATCAGGCCGCTGGTATCAGATTGGGCCGGAAATGGCCCGGTTCAAGGACCGGTCTGGCCGCGATATGGTGCTGGGCATGACGCACGAGGAAGTGGTCGCCGATCTGGTGCGGCATGAGATTCAGTCGTACCGCCAGTTGCCGCAACTGATTTATCAGATTCAGACAAAATTCCGCGACGAGCCGCGCGCCCGCGCCGGGCTGATCCGGGTTCGCGAATTCACGATGAAGGACAGCTACAGCCTCGATGCCGATTGGGAAGGTCTGGACGAGCAGTATCGCCGGCATTATCAGGCCTACTTCAATATTTACAACCGCTGCGGTCTGCCGGTCATCGCCGTGAAATCGGATACCGGCATGATGGGCGGCAGTATGGCTCACGAGTTCATGTACCTGACGCCAATTGGCGAGGATACGCTGCTGATCTGCGAGGAGAGCGGCTATGCCGCCAACCGCGAGGTCGCTACATTCATCAAACCGGCCATTCAGACGGGGCCGCCGCTGCCGGTGGAGCGAGTCGCCACGCCCGGAACCACGACGATTGAGTCGCTGGCCAGATTTTTGAATATCCCGACCAGCCAGACGGCCAAGGCGTATTTCGCCGTTGCCACCGTGCCGGAAAATGGCGGCTATACCACGCGGTTCGTAGTTGCGATCATCCGCGGCGATATGGAGGTCAACGAAACCAAACTGGCGAACGCGCTGAAAGCGAAGGAACTGCGCGTCGCCAATGACGAAGAAATCCGGGCAGCGGGCGCGGTTCCGGGATATGGCTCGGCCATCGGGGTGCGGAACGCCATCGTCGTCGTCGATGATGCCATTCCCGTGTCGCCCAATCTGGTGGCGGGAGCCAATGAAGAGGGTTACCACCTGCTGAACACGAATTATGGCCGGGATTATCAGGCGGACATCGTCGCCGATATTGCCGCCGCACGCGAAGGCGACCTGTCGCCGGATGGGGCCGGGCCGCTGAAAGCGGTGCGCGGCGTCGAAGTCGGCAATATCTTCGAGCTCGGCACGCGCTACAGCGAAGCGCTGGGCTGCACTTTCCTCGACAGGAACGGCGAAGCGAAGCCGGTGGTGATGGGTTCATATGGCATCGGCATCGGCAGGCTGCTGGCCTGTATCGCCGAACACTATTGCGACGACAAGGGGCTGATGTGGCCGGTATCGGTTGCGCCGTATCATGTCCATCTGGTGCTGGCGTCCGGCGACGATGATCGGGCGCGCGAACTGGCGGACGCGCTGTACGGCGAGCTGTTGTCAGCAAAGGTCGAAGTCCTGTATGACGACCGCCCCGAACGGCCGGGCGTCAAATTCAACGACGCCGATCTAATTGGTCTGCCGCTGCGCCTGACGATCGGCTCGAAGTCGCTGGCGCAGGGCGGCGTCGAAGTCAAGCGTCGTAACCGGGACGAGCGGCGCATTGTGGCGGTGGATCAGGTGCTGCAGCACGTGCAGGACGAGATCGCGGCGCTGTTCGCTGAAATCGACAGCCGCGTGGTCGAGGTTGATTTTGTGGATTGAACCGGCGCGCGACACAAGCCGGCATACATAAGGAGCCATAGCAGAATGCAGTATCGCAAGTTGGGACGCACGGGCCTGAAGGTCAGCGTGTTATGTCTGGGGACGATGACGTTTGGCTGGTCGGCGGATGAAAAGACCTCTTTCGCCATCATGGATGCCGCCTTTGAGGCCGGGATCAATTTCTTCGACACGGCGGACGTCTATTCGCGCTGGATCGAGGGGAACACCGGCGGCGAGTCGGAAACGATCATCGGCAAGTGGCTGAAGGGCAAGCCACGGCGCGAGATCGTGATCGCGACCAAGGTTCGCAACCGCATGTGGGAAGGGCCGAACGGCGAAGGGCTGAGCCGGGCGCATATCATGACGGCGGTGGAGGACAGCCTGCGCCGGTTGCAGACCGACTACATCGACCTGTACCAGACGCACTGGCCCGACATGGACACGCCGCTGGAAGAGACGCTCTACGCGCTCGATACGCTGGTGCAACAGGGCAAGGTGCGTTACATCGGCGCGAGCAACTATCCGGCGTGGTATCTGACCAAATCGCTGTGGGTCAGCGATGTCAACCGCATCTCGCGCTTCGAGTGCCTACAGCCGCACTACAGCCTGTTGCACCGCGACGAGTTTGAACGCGAACTGATGCCGTTGTGCCGCGACCAGCAGATTGGCGTGATTCCGTACAGCCCGTTGGCGGCAGGTTTCCTGAGCGGCAAATACACGCGCGATAACCGCCAGCCCGATTCGACGCGTTCCGGCGGGCTTATCCAGCGGTTGGTCAATGACGAGGACGCCTACACGGTGCTGGACGAAGTGACGCGCATTGCGGCGGCGCGCGGCGTTCCGGTTCCGCAGATTGCGCTGGCATGGCTGCTGGCAAACGATGTGATTACAGCGCCGATCATCGGCGCGCGCACGGTGGAGCAACTGCAGGCCGCGCTTGGCGCGGAAACGGTGCAGTTGACGCCGGAGGAGGTGGAGGCGCTGAACCGCGTCAGCCAGAAATACTAAGCGCCGGGCACAAAAAGACGAGAGGCGGGCAACTCCCCCGCCTCTCGCGCGGTTTATCGAAGAGCTTTCGCCCGTAAGAAAGCCACGCCGCTTTCGCGGCTGCGAAGCGTCACTCGTTGAACAGCTTGCCGACGCTTTCGCCCTTGTGCGCGCGCAGGATGACTTCGCCCAGCATCGGCGCGATTGACAGCACCGTCATGTTGGGCAGCAGTTTTTCTTTCGGCACGGGGATGGTGTTGGTGAAGATGATTTCCTTGAGATCGAGCGCGGCCAGACGCTGGAACGCCTCGCCCGACATCAGCGGGTGTGTAAAGGCGAGATAGACATCCTTCGCGCCGTTACGGCGGATGACTTCAACCGCGTTGACGACGCTGCCGCCGGTCCGCACTTCGTCGTCCACCAGCAGGACGTTTTTGTCTTTAACCTCGCCGATACTCGTCAGCGCCTCGGGGCGCTCGGGGTTATGCGGTCCG
>QGUR01000408.1 GCA_003242205.1 Chloroflexota bacterium
CGCGCAGCCGCCCGTCCTGCACGTAAAAGGCGATGAACTGCCGTTCTTCGGGCGAGCCGCGAAAAACAATCTCGTCCCATTTCGTGGCATGGCCCACATAGCGCAGGGAAAGGCCCCACTGGTTCGTCCAGAAAAACGGCACGTGCGCGTTGATGTCGCCGGGCTGGCCGAACATGCCGCGCGCCGCGACGATGCCCTGCTGCTGGGCCGCGCGCCAGTGTTCGATGCGCGTGGTGTCGCCATCCTGTTCCCAGCGGGCGATATCGCCTGCGGCGAAGATGTCCGGCGCGCTGGTGCGAAGGGCCGTGTCGACGAGCACCGAGCCATCGCGTTCTTCCAGCGCCAGCCCTGAGTCTTTCAGAAAATCGGTCGCCGGGCGCACGCCGATGCCAACCACCACGAAGTCCGCCGGCAGCAGGTCGCCGTTCTTGAGGCGAACGCCGGTCACGCGGCCATTTTCGCCCTCGAAACCGGCGACTTCCGCGTTCAGCCGGAAGCGCACGCCGTTGGCTTCATGCTCGCGCTGGAACAACTGGCCGATCTCGCGCCCCAGCACATGCTCGAACGGCGTGCTTTCGAGGCCAACCACCGTCACCTCGATCTCGCGGCCCTTACGTAGCGACGCCGCGACTTCCATGCCGATGAAACTCGCGCCGATGATGACGGCGCGGCGGCTGTTTTCCGCCGCCTTGATAATCGCTTCGGCGTCGGGCAGCGTTCGCAGGGTGTAGATGTTTTGCAGGTCTGCCCCCGGCGCGTTCAACCGGCGCGGCACGCCGCCCGTGCAGAGCAGCAGCTTTTCATAGGACAGGGATTCGCCGTTTTCCAGCCAGACCTGACGCGCTTGCGGGTCGATGCGGGCGACGCGCGTATTCAGGCGCAGGTCGATGTCGCGTTGCTCGTACCACGCGGCGCTTCGCAGCGGAATCCAGTCCTCCTGAGCTTCGCCCGCCAGATAGTCTTTCGACAGGTTGGGCCGGTCGACTGGCACGCTGCTGGCCGCGCTGACGATGATAATGCGGCCCGGATAGCCAAGCCGCCGCAGCTCTTCCGCTGCAGCGTTGCCCGCCGCGCCGCCGCCGACGATCACGATCTGACGCCCCGGCTCGGTGGCCCGGCCCTGCGGTTCGCGCTCGTTGGTGTGCGGCAGCGAGACGATCAGCGCGCCGTCATCGACGCGCACGGGATAGCGCGCCAGATCGTTGAGCGCGGGCGGTTCGACGCGCGCGGCGGTGCGAATGTCGAAACAGGCGTGATGCCACGGACACATGAGCGTATGACCTTTGAGCACGCCCTTGTCCAGCGGCGCGCCATAGTGGCTGCAATTGCCGCCCACGGCGAAATACTCGCCACCGACCCGCGCGATAACCAGCGGCTTGCCTTCCAGCTCAACCCGCTTCATCTCGCCGTCCTTCAGGAACGATTCCGCCGGTCCGAGGTTGTGTTCGGCCATGGTTTTCCTCCGTCGGGTGGCGCTCGACGCCTGTCATTCGTAGTTGTTAGCGCAACAACTATACTATGCGCTAAAACGAAAGCCGTGTCAAGCAGGCGCGACATGCAGCGCCGCCCCGGCGCGGGCAGCTTGCGAAATCCAGGCTGTGGCGTAACGGGGGTTTAGCCGAGGAGCCGGCGCATGTAGGCCAGCCAGTCCTCGCCATCCGGGGCGAGGAGGTTGAGCGCTTCCAGCGTTTGGGGGGCGAGCGTGTGTTCCAGTTCCGGGCCGAGGGTTTCGACGATGGTCGCCAGCGCGATGCTGTGGCGCACGAACCAGCTTGCGAGGCGGATCAGGTGGGACTGTCGCGTTTGCATGGCGACGGACGCGTCCGGCTTCATCTCGCCAAAGAGCATTTCGGCCTCATCCGCCACGACGATCAGCCAGCGGTGCTGCGGTTCGGGCGAAACATGGTAGCGGAACAGCCGTTCCTGCTGGCACGCGCCGCACGGCTGCGGGCAGGCTCGCAGGCAGAGCGTCGTCAGGCGAATTCCCCGCGCCGTCGCTTCGGCGTTGGTTTCTGCCAGCGCCGCCGCTTCCGCAGGCCAGAGCGCCAGCAGCACATTCGAAGTCGCGTGAGCGATCAATTCGCGCGTCCGCGCCAGCATCTCGTCGTAGCCGCGCACGTTCCAGACATAATCCTCGTCCGGGGTTTCGGCAACCGCGTTCAGCGCCTGATGGGCCGCCTCCAGCACCCGGCTGAACTGGCTGCCTAAACGCTCCGTCAGCCGGTCGGGCGGCAGCGGGGCATAGCGCGTGCCGCTTGCGGTTTCCAGCGGCGCGACCACCTGCCGTTCCTGCAACTTCTGCAGGACGGCGTAGATATTGGGCCGCGGAATGCCCGACTCTCTGGCCAGCTCGTAGCCGTTCAGCGGGTTGCGGCGCAGCAGCGTCACATACGCGCGCGCTTCGTACTCGCTGAAGCCGAGCTGTTCCAGAAAACGTGTCGCATCGGTCACAGACATCGTAGTTGTTCCAATAACTACCTGTAGTTTGCGCCTGAAAACGCCGGTTGTCAACGCCGCAAACCGCCGCGACTTTGGATGAAAGCCCGCCGGGCGGGACGCCGGTTTTCGCCGCCCTGAGGCCGGAAAAACGAGGCCGGAATCTCTAACACGTTATTTACGTCCATTGCTTGACGCTCTGTTAGGCGATCTGTACCATAGCCTCAGCAGTGAAGCGCGTGACGCCGGCACACGGCTTCACCCGCTTCCGCAAACGTGACCAAGTCGGAATGGTTTGATCCCGAACTGTCGGTCTATCGTAAGCTCTCATTCATCGAGAAGGACGCCGGCTATGGAATATCCGTCCAGCGTGATCCCCAGCGTTATCGAGACCACCGCGCGCGGCGAGCGCATTTACGACATCTATTCCCTGCTGCTGAAAGAACGGATCGTCTTTGTCGGCACGCCGATCACCGACCAGATCGCCAATCTCGTGGTTGCGGAACTGCTGTTTCTGAACCGCGAGAACCCGGACACCGAAATCCGCATGTATATCAACAGTCCGGGCGGGGTGATTTACGCGGGTCTGGCGATTTATGACACGATGCAGTTGATCAAAGCGCCGGTCAGCACCTTCGGCATCGGCCTGACGGCCAGCTTCGGCACGGTGCTGCTGGCGGCGGGGGCCAAAGGCCACCGCTTCGCGACCGAGAACACGACCATTCACCTGCACCAGCCGCTGGGTGGGGCGCAGGGACAGGCGTCGGACCTCGTGATTCAGGCCAACGAGATCATGCGCCTGCGCGAGCGCCTGAACCAGATTTTGGTGGAGACGACCGGCCAGCCGCGCGAAATCATCGAGCGCGATACCGACCGCGACATCTACTTCACGCCGAAGCAGGCGGTCGAATACGGGTTGATCGACCATGTGCTGTCGCCGGGCGCGGTGAACGG
>QGUR01000409.1 GCA_003242205.1 Chloroflexota bacterium
GTCAGGGGGAGCGGTTCGAGCACGATATGACTCAACCGCATATGGCTATCGTGCTAACCTGGAATGGCGACAAAACGCCGTCGCTGCGGCGGTTGGAGACGATCGTCAACAGCGTCGTCAACGCTCAGCGCGCGCATGCGCTCGTCTGGCAGCGCGAGCGCGAGGACGAAGTCGTCGTGTTCCAGGCGACCGACCAGAAGGATCCGGTCAGCACGGCCATGAAGCTGGCCAAAGCTTTCAGCAGCGAGATTCAGCGGCAGTTTCCTCAGGCGCGTGTTGCCATCGGACTGGGGCAGGTGGCACGCGATGTCGGCCAGTGGCGCACGAGTTATCGTGACGCGGTACAGGCGCTCGATCTCGCCGTCCGGCTGCAAACGGATACGCCGCTTTATATCGGCGACCTCGGCGTCTATCAGCTTATCCTGAGCCTTTCCGATCGCGAAAAGCTGTCGGCGTTCTGCGAGCGCACGCTTGGCTCCTTGCTGGAATATGACATGCGCCAGCACGCCGATCTCATCAAGACTCTGGAAGCGTTTTTCAACTGTCATGGCAACCTGAGCCAAACAGCCGAACAGTTGATCGTGCATCGCAACACGCTGCTGTATCGTATGAACCGCATCAACGAAATCGCTCAGATTGACCTCAACCGCCCCGAAACACGGCTGGCGCTGCACCTTGCGCTGACCATTCGCCGCCTGCTTGCGTTGAATTAGTGGCGATGGTACAGAGATTTGTGCAGATTGTCCCACTACGTGGAAATCAATCTCTCGTAATGTATCTGTAGACCCTCTACGTTTCCTCCTGATAAGTTAGTACCAAGAAAGCTAAGCCGGGAGTTGTTCATCTGTGACAAGCGCGCAGGCGAGCAACTTCACTTTCGCATGCACAAGGAGGAACGTATGCCTGAGGATACTCGAACGGCGGTTCCCCCGCTGCACCCCGAAGACATACGCGAACGCGACGCCTGCGCCCTGATCTGTGCGGTACGCAAGGGCGGGCAGGCCACTCACGGTAACGTCAAACGGACGATTGAAGCACTTACCCGAATGGGGCATCGTACCGGAATCGTCGACGGTGAAGGCGACGGGGTTGGCATCATGACCGATATCCCGCGACGCTTGTGGGCGAAAACGCTCACGCGGCGCGGACTTCGCTCCTCAATTGCGCTGGACTCGAATTTCTGGGTGGCGCACCTGATGATCCCGGCATCAGAGCGCGCCAACGCCGATGCGCTGATTGAGCGGATTTGCCACGCAGCATCAGAGGCAGGCCTTGAAGTCTTGCTCGACCAGCCGGGCAAGGTTAATCGCCAGGTGCTGGGACGCAATGCCGAACGCAATGAGCCGCTGTTCTGGCAGTTTGCCGGGTTGAACGGCGATGTTCCGACCGACCGGCTGGAATCCACAATCTTCGCGCTGCAGACGCGGCTGGAGCGTGATCTGGGCGTTCATTTCCCCTCGTTTTCGTCGCGCAGCGTCGTCTATAAGGTGCAAGGCACGGTCGAAATTCTGCGCCGCTATTACCCCGAACTGCGTGACCCTGAATATGCATCCACGGTAACACTGGGCCACGCTCGCTACAGCACCAACACCAATCCGATTTTCGAGCGCGCGCAGCCGTTCAATGTGCTCGGCCACAACGGCGAGTTCAACACAATTTCCCGGTTTCGCGCCGAGGCGGCCATGCTCGGCATCGAATTGAATCCGGGCAATTCCGACTCTCAGGATGTCGACCGCGTGATTGACGCGCTGTGCATGCAGTTCGGGCTGGATTTGATCGAGGCCATGGAATATGTATTCCCGCCATTCCACCATGACCTCATGGAATACGCGCCCGAAATCCACGCCATGTATGACCAGATACGGCGAACCTTCGGGCCGTTCGCGCAGGGGCCGGCAGCGGTGGTGGCGCGTGTTGGCGATCAGTGTGTTTTCAGCGTTGATGCGCTTGGGTTGCGCCCGCTCTGGTTTGGCGAGACGGAAAAGGAATATTTCGCGACCTCCGAACGCGGCGTTTACGCGCTTGATCACATGGTGGTCGATCCCAAACCGCTGGCTCCGGGCGAGAAGATCGCTCTGATCACCACGCCCGGCCGCCCGGTCGAGGTGCTTGATTACCCGGCTATTCAGCGTTACGTCTACAACCGCCACCGCGAACGTAACCTGTTTGGCGAAAGCGGCGGCCTGTGGAGCCTCGGCGGCTATGACCGCCCTGCGCCGGGTGGCCGTTTTCCCGGCGGACCGTCGTCGGGCACGCAGACTCAGGTGCAGACTGCGCCGGTGGCAGTGGCCGTCGCCGAACCTGAGCCGCAACCGCAGCGCGTACCGGCCAATCTGCCATGGCAGACGAACGTCGCGGCGATCAACACGACGACGATGGCGGCGCTGGGCTGGGAGCGCTATCACGTTTCCATCGTTCAGACGCTGGCGGAAACCCGGAAAGAGCAGGTTGGTTCGCTCGGTTGGGATGGCCCGCTGGCCGCGATCAGCCGGACGCGCGTCAATCTGGCCGATTACTTCAAGGAAACCGTCGCCGTCGTCACCAATCCGGCGATTGACCGCGAACGCGAGCGGGCGCAGTTTTCGACCACCGTGCTGCTTGGCGTGCGGCCCGCTATCGGGCAGACGACAGCGCCGGAAGATGTGCTGGTCGAACTGCAAACACCGCTCGTCCTCGGCGGGCATCCCGATCTCGGTTCGCTGGATGATCTGCGCGTGGTGGCCGACAGGCATGGAACGCTGACGCTGGATGATCTCGCGGTCGTGTTCGGCAGCAAGCTGGCTGTGCTCCAGATGGTCGCCGCGCCCGATGAGTCCATGCAAGACGCCGTCGCGCGTATTGCTCAGGCAGCCGTTGACCTGACGCGGGACGGCGCGCAATGCATCGTGCTGGACGACGCGCAGGCGATGGATGGTTCGCAATTGTGGGTCGATCCGCTGTTGGCGGTCGCCGCCGTCGACCGGGCGTTGTGCGAGGCCGAGGCGGAAAATAACCTGCGCCGCCGGGTGGGTATCGTGCTGCGTTCGGGCGCAATTCGCGACCTGCACGATGTCGCGTTGATGATTGGCATGGGCGCGAACGCTCTGGTTCCATACGCGCTCTATGCCGTTGGCCTTGGCATTGCCCCGCGCGCGCCGCGTACGCCGCTCAGCGCCGATGAATTGATCGAACGGCTGGATAACACCGTCGCCGCGATCACGGCGGGCCTGCAGAAGGTTACCTCGACCATTGGCTGCCATGAATTGCGCGGTTACGGCAAGTCGTTCAGCTCGATCGGTCTGGGCACGGATGGTGCGGAGGGTTTCTGTGCGCCTAACTATTTCTGCTCCGAAAACCTCGGGGCGACATTGGGAAAGATCCGGGCCGACGGCGCAGCCCGGGCAAGCG
>QGUR01000098.1 GCA_003242205.1 Chloroflexota bacterium
TGTAAGGAGAAGACCGGATTACAGATTTAGGTCCGTTTCGGTGGCTTGGAGATGGTTATAAGGGACCGGCTGAAGGTCAGGCCCCGGTGTCGGCGACGATTTACTACGGGCTATCCGGTCTGACTTCTGAAGAACTGGCCGAAATCATGCCGGTCTGGCAGGCGCTGGCCGATGATGAGCGCCGCCGTATCATCCGGTTTATGGTCGATGTTGGCGAGGTGAATTTTGACCTCGATTATGTCGAGTTTGGTAATGCGGCGTTGCAGGACCCGGATGCGGAAGTGCGTGAGGCGGCGATTGAGCTATTGTTCGACGATATGTCGATCGAACACATGGACCGCCTGCTCGAACTGGCGCAGTGGGACGAAGCGCCAAGCGTGCGCGCTGCTGCCGTCGGCGCGCTGGGCCGGTTCATCCTCGCCGGAGAATATGAGGAAATTCCGGCGAGCGCCGCGACGCGCGCGGAGGAGGTGGCAATCAGCCTCTGGTCGAATGACAGCGAGGATGTGGATGTACGCCGCCGCGCGCTGGAAGCGATAGCCAATTCCAGTCATGAGATCGTGCCCGAGGCCATTGAAGAGGCGTATCAGAGTTTTGAAACGCGGATGCGGGTGAGCGCGCTGTTCGCCATGGGACGTACCAACGACCGGATGTGGAGCGAGTACGTCATGCGTGAGTTGAACAGCGATGATCCGGAAATGCGCTATGAGGCTGCCCGGGCTGCTGGCGAACTGTCGTTGCGTAAGGCGGTACAGTCGCTCATCCGGCTGGCGAGCGGATCAGACCGTGAAATCGCCGAGGTGGCGATCTGGTCGTTGGGCGAAATCGGCGGCGAGCAGGCTAAACGCGCGCTCAGTATGCTGGCCCAGCAGGCCGAGCAGGCTGAAGACGACGAACTGGTTGAAGCGGTCGAGGACGCGCTTGCCAGCGCTGAGCTGGTCGATGTGGTCGCGTTTGATGACGAGGACTTCGACGAGGACGATTTCTAGCCACCACTGCATTTCAGGCTGTTTGCTTTTCCGCCCGGTCTGTACCGGGCGGCTTGCTGTCTGGAGGGATTGAGATTCTCGCGGAACTCTTCGACATTTTCTTCCAGAATATTGTGCCGATTCTGTTGATCGTTGCGTTAGGCTATGTGGTTGGGCGAGGCAAGGATATTGATCCCAGATCGGTCGGGCGGGTCATTTTCTATATCTTTTCCCCTGCGCTGATCTTCTACTCACTGGCGACCAATACCGTACAGCCGGCTGAACTGGTGCAGATCGCGCTGGTAATGCTGGTCTTTGTCGTGCTCATGACAGCCATCGGCTTAACGGTGGGGCGTTCTTCCGGCGCTTCCCGCCTCGAACGCGCGAGCGTTGTTCTCGGCGCGATTTGCCCCAACAACGGCAATTTTGGCCTGCCGTTAATCGGTTTTGCCTTTGACGACGAAGTGCTGGCGCGCGCCGTGGTCGTCTACATCGTCGTCACCTTCCTGAATTACACGGCGGGTATCTTCGTCGCTTCCAGTGGGCAAAAAGCGCCGCTTCAGGCATTGGGCGAAGTGCTGCGCGTGCCGACGATCTACGCGGCGATTGGCGGGTTTGCCATAAACGCTCTTGGCCTGTCGCTGCCGCTTGTCGTCGAGCGGCCGGTTGCGCTGCTGGCGCAGGCCGCCGTACCGGCGATGCTGGTGCTGCTTGGCCTCCAGCTCTCGCGGGTGGCGGATTTCAGCAAACTGCGGCTGGTTGGCCTCAGTTCCGGGCTGCGCCTGCTCGTGTCGCCGTTTCTGGCATATGCGCTGCTGTCGATCCTGCAGGTTCAGGGGCCGGCGTTTCCTGCGATTATGATGCAGGCCAGCATGCCGGTCGCCGTCGTGACGATCATTTTTGCCACCGAATACGGGCTGGATGTCAAACAGATGTCCAGCACGATTCTTTTATCCACGCTGCTCAGCCCGGTGACGCTGTCGGTTCTGATCTTTATTCTGACGCGGACGCCTATACTCTGACTTGACGACGGTTCCCCGGCATGGGGCGAGACTGATTATGAAATCCAAACGCGAGCAAATTCAGGCATTGCTGCAGGGCCGCCAGCGCCCGCTGGTCATGGCGCATCGCGGCAACTCGGAAGATTGCCCCGAAAACACGCTGGCCGCCTTCCGCCGCGCGATTGACGAGGGCGCGGACGTCATCGAAACCGATCTGAACGTCTCCGCCGATGGCGAGTTAATGTGCATTCACGACCCGACAATCGATCGCACCACCGATGGAAGCGGGGCCGTCAGCGAGATGACGGTGGCACAGCTTCAGTCGTACAGCGCGAGCTATGGCCGCGCGGGTTTTGAAGCTGAACGCATTCCCACACTGCGCGAGTTTCTTGAAATTGTGCCGCCCCACATCGCCATCGGGTTGGAGCTTAAGAGCGACGCATTTCTGGAGCAACGGGTGTGCGAGCGTCTGTTACAGCTTTTGTATGAGGCGGAAGCGGCAGACCGGGCATTCGTGCTCTCGTTCAGCCGGGAGCGGCTGGAGGCGGTGCGACGCTATGCGCCTGAACTGGGAACCGGTCTGATCACGCTCTTTCGTTTGCTTCCCGATTCAGGTGGGGAGTTTACTGGGCCGCTATGGCCGGCGCTGTTTGCCAATCCCTTTTACGTCATGATCGCGCACAGGCGCGGCCAACTGGTGTGCCCGCTCGACCCGACACCGGAACCGCGCCTGTGGTATTACCGTCTGATCGGCTGTGATGCCGTCCTGAGCAACAATCCGGCCAAAACGCTGCGGGCGCTTGGCCGGAGCGACGGGAAATAACGCCGGGCGCTCAGCCCAGATTGAACATATTCATGAAGCGCAGGGCCAGCCCCATGTCTCCCTGAATTTTGATGCGCCCACTCATAAAGGCTTGCATCGGATTGAGTTCGCCGTGCGCCAGCGCCGCAAAGTCATCGGCTGCGCCGCGCACGGTCATCTTTGGGTTTTCAATTCGCCCCTCGCCAAGCGTTGCCTGCTGGTCGGCAATCTTCAGCCAGTACAACCCGCCGTTTTCGCCCGCCAGATCGAACTGAACGTTGGCGTTGATGCCTTCGGCCTTTTGCGGGTCGAAGCGTGCCACCATCTCCGGGAAAAGTCGGGCGATATCATCGCGGGACCTCGACATTGCAGCACTCCTCAGTAGCTCTTTCGGTGGGAAATAGCGTGGTGTCACCATCGCGGCGATTAGTATACAATCGAAACTGGAGTGCGCCTACTCTGCTGCCAGGAGGGCGTCAACATGCGATGCATATGTGCCATCGCGTTTCTGCTGGTTGTTGTACTGACGATGCGGCCTGCAGAAGCGCAGGAGATGCTCAATCTGCCGGAGCTTCCCGGTCTGATTGCGTATGTGGGCACGGATTTCAACATTTACACCATTGATGGTTCGGATGGCACGGTGAGCGCACTGACGGACGACGCCGGGCCGCGCGAGGACAGTATCTACGTCTATCAGTGGCCGACGTGGTCCACCGATGGCCGGCTGGCCTATTTCGCGCTCGACCTGACGCAAGCAGGGCAGGTGCTGACCACCGATACCTATGTGTCGGACAACGGCCGCGAGCCCGGTGAGCGGGTCTACACGTGGGAAGATCAGGTTTTTAACTACGCCTACTGGGCGCCGCAGAACTGCGACGCAGGCGCAAACTGCCGCGATCTGGCCGTGTTGTTGGGCGATGCCACGGGCCTAATCGTCGAACTGGTGCGCGATACCGAGACCGGAGCGACAAGCCAGACCGCCGGGGCGGGCGCGCCGTTCTACTTTAGCTGGAGCCCGGATGCCACGCGTATGCTCTGGCAGCGCAACCGGACGCGACTGGATATCTATGATGTCTCCGCCGCAGACGTAACCGAGACGCTGGCGCAAACGCCCGGCTTCTTTGCCGCGCCGGCCTGGTCTCCGGTTGACGATCGCATGCTGATCGGCGTTCTCAACGCTGAAACCGAGAACACCGACCTGATCCTGCTGGCAAACAACGAAACGAGGACGCTGGCATCTGATCTGGAGGGGCAGGTCTCGTTTTCCTGGTCGCCCGATGGCAACCGGGTCGCCTATACCGCGCAGCAGGGGCCGGTCTTCGTGCTCGATACCGTCACCGGGGAAACAGTGGCGCGTTCGCCAGTCACCGGGGTCTATGCTTTTTTCTGGTCGCCGGATAGCCGGCAGATCGGTTATGTGACGCTGGCGGCCCCGCCCGGTTCGTTCAGCGCTGGCAACATGTCCGGGCCGGGACAGGCGGCGCTGGCGCAGGGCCAACCCGGGCTGGCCTTATCCGTGCTGGACGTGCAGTCTGGCGCAGATCGCCGCCTGGCGACCTTTTTCCCAACGCGGGACATGCTGTACTATCTGGCATATTTCGACCAGTTTGCTCAGAGTCATCGCCTGTGGTCCCCGGACAGCCGGCGTCTGATCTATGGCGAAGTGACAGGTGGCAATCGTTCTGTTGTCACGATGGTCGATGTTTCCGGTGAGGCTCCGGTCCCGCTATCCATTGCTGAAGGCACGATCGGCGTCTGGAGCTTTGAGTAAACTAGCCACCCGTTTCGAGACATTCATGCCCAAACGTTTGCTCATATTTTTGGCGGCGCTACTGGTCGCCGCTGCTGGCTGCGTCCGCAACCAGCCTGAAGTCATCATCATCACCGCTACGTTTTTGCCTGAGCCGACGCCGGTGGCGCTGGTTCCCGACCAGATGCCCGCGCCGCCAATCGAGCAGACGCTTCTGGCGAACGAGCCACCCGCCAATCAAACTCCCGACCCGGCGCGTCCCGGCGCGGTGAGCGCGGCTCGGGAATACGTTGTCCAGCCCGGCGATACCCTCAGCGGGATCGCGGTGAGCTACGGAACCACGATTGAAACCCTGATCCAGTTGAACGATATTGCCAATCCCGACGCGCTTGAGGTAGGGCAGATCATCCGGTTGCCGGACCCGCCTACCGAAACGACCAGCGACTTCAAAATTCTGCCGGATGCTCGCGTCGTCTTTGGCCCGCGGGCGACCAGCTTCGATATTGCCGGTTTTATCGCGCAGCAGCCGGGTTTCATTCGCACGGCGACCGATACCATCAACGATGAGGATTTCACGGCTGCCGAAGTTGTGGAGCGCGTGGCTTACGAATACAGCGTTGATCCTCGCCTGTTGCTGGCGCTGGTGGAATTAAAGGCGGGCTGGCTAAGCGAACCTGATCCAGCAGATGAAAAGAAGGCATACCCAATTGGCATCGGCGATTCGCCTTTTGGTTTCACCCGTCGCGGGTTATATCGCCAGCTTGCCTGGGCGGCTGACCAGATCAATGCCGGTTATTATGGCTGGAAGCATCGCGGCCTCAGCACGCTCGAATTTTCGGGCGGTATCCGGCTGCTGTACTCACCCAGCCTCAATGCCGGAACTGTCGCGCTTCAGTTTTTGCTGAGCCAGCTTAGCCCGTATGCCACATGGGAACGCGAAATCGGCCCTGATGGCCTGTTCGCCATTTACAGCCGCTATTTCGGCAATCCTTTCGACGGTGGGGCGGGGGAAGTCATTCCGCCTGATTTGGAACAGCCGCCGCTTGGGTTGCCATTCCCGCGAGGCGAAACATGGTACTACACTGGTGGCCCGCACGGCGGGTGGGGAACCGGATCGGCCTGGGCTGCGATTGATTTCGCGCCGCCGGATGATCCTGCCACCAAAACGACAGCCTGTTACGTCTCGGACCATTTTGCGGTTGCCGTGGCTGATGGCGTGGTCGCGCGCACGTCTGAAGGCGCGGTCGTGCTGGACCTCGACGGCGACGGCGATGAAACGACCGGCTGGACCATTCTTTACCTGCATCTGGCGGAGCAGGACCGTGTGACCGAGGGAACTGTATTGCGTCAGGGGGATCCGGTCGGGCGTCCGTCGTGCGAGGGTGGTTTCTCGAACGGCACGCACATGCACATCGCACGTCGCTATAACGGTGAATGGATACCGGCGTACTGCGAATCCTGCGCCCCCGGCGCGCAGATGCCGCCGTTTGTCATGGACGGCTGGATGGCTGTTGGTCTGTCTAATCAGGAGTATCAGGGTTATCTGATGAAGGAAGGGCAGCGCAAGGTGGCCGAACAGGGCAGGGATATCGCCGATAATGAGGTGTCCTGGTAGACCGCAACAAGCTCACCCTGTTTCCGTTCGCGCGACCTTCCTATAATGCCGGGCGTCGTAAACTGACGCTTCAGGTAATGCGAATGCGATTGAACAGAAACCTGTGGACGCTGGCAGCGGTTATGCTGATCGCGAGCGCCTTTGCCAACGTGAAGGCGGACATCGCGGGCCAGATCTTGCCAACGGACACACCCGCCGCGGTCGACCTGAGCGGGGTGCTTCCTGCGGTGCAGCAGGCGGGGCCAACCGAAACGCCGACCAGAACGCCAACGCCGCCGGGGCCGGTGCAGATCGAAGCGTTGCAGACTGCCAACGTCCGCGCCAATCCTCATCCCGAGGCGGAACTTTTGGGTCAGATTCGTCCGGGCGAATATTACAACGCGATCCGTCGCTACTATCGCTGGATCGAGTTTCAGTACGACGCGGCACCTAACCGGCGCGGCTGGATTTACGATGAACTGGTGCGCTTTGCCGGCGATGAGTCTGCCATTCCGTCGGTCGAATCGCTGGACCAGCAGCCTGAAGGCGCGCCGGATGTTGACGCGACTTCCACCGCGCTGGCGATCACGGCGACGCCGGGTGGCCTGCTGACCGCGACCGCACAGGCGCGTTTGCAGACCGAGGAAGTCACGCCGCAGGCTGGGCAGGTGGCCGGCGCGCTTGGATTCCAGACGCCATCGAATGATCCGAACGCCATGACGGACGAAGCGCCGGGTGGCGCGCCGCTGCCGACGTTTACCTATCCGCCCGGTATCCTCCCTCTGGCTCCGACGCCGCAGCCGGTGGATGAAGCGCCGACGGCTGCGCCGTTGCCCAGAGCGACCACGACCAACACGACCATTCCGCCGATTGTGCCCATTGCCGTGCTTGGCGGTCTGGGCCTGCTTGGGCTGATTGCCAGCCTCTTCCGTCGCTAGCGGGACAGGTCGCCCACTTCGTTGTCAGAAACAAAAACACCCGGCAGCGTTCTCGCGCCGGGTGTTTCCATGTTCGCGTTAAGTCGTTAATAGCTGCTGCAGCCACCACAGGCGCTGCCGCCGGCGTCGCTGCTGCCGGTGCGGAACGAGTGCCCACAGCCGCAGGTCGAAACCGCGTTCGGATTGTCGATGCGGAAGCCGCCGCCCATCAGGCTATCGACATAATCGATCGTCGAACCCTTGAGGTACATCAGGCTTGTAGGGTCGATCAGCAGGCGAACGCCGTCTTCTTCGACCACACAGTCGAACTCGCGTGGCTGCTCTTCAAAGGCCATACCATATTGCATACCAGAGCACCCACCGCCCGAAACGAACACCCGAAGCGCATGGTTAGGAATGTTGCGCTGCTGCAACAGGTTTTTGATCACCTCAATCGCAGCCGGCGTGACCGACAGGACCGGGTCAACCTGGACATTATTCGTATGGATCTGTTCATTTACAGCCATGAAGACATGTTCTCCTCAACCACGCGGTTCCTGATTTTCACGCTATTGTAACATGGTGGTATGCAAGCGTCAATTTGTGTGACCACCATCATAGAAAAGAAAAACGACGTTATTGCCCGTTCAACGGAATGAGGTAAGAGCACGACGCGTCGCCAGCGCTGACACGGCTGACGCGGCGCGGCACCACGCCCAGCAGCATGGCGATCAGTCGCATGTCCATGTCGCACAGCAGGCTGTCGCTGTTGACATTCAACTGGTGATACGGGCAATTGTGCGTATGCAGCAGGTAGCCATCTTCGGTTTCCTGCCAGCTTGCATGGTATCCATGATCGTTCAGATATTGCACGACCAGATCGAGCCGTTCGGCGGGCGGCAGGTCGGGAATGCTTGCGTCCTGCGCCATATCTGCTGCCACGCCTTCGAGAATGACATTGACGCCTTCGGGAGGCAATCGTCGGCTAAGCTCGTTCATAAGGCTGGCCGCCAGCCGCTGATAGTTGTTTGGGAATACCTGGTGCGCCTTTTCCGTCAGCGAGTACATATGCTGCGGGCGGCCGGGCGTCGTTCTCCGGCGCAGTTCAGGGGTTGTGATGAGGTCTGCTTCCTGAAGCCGAGTCAGGTGATGGCGAACGGTAACCGCCGTGATTTGTCCGCGCCGCTTCTGCAATTCGCCAACGATGTCATCGACGGTTGCATGTCCTCGTTCGCGCAGGATTTCGAGGATGAGACGTCGCGTCTCTTGCATCGAACCTGTTCCTCAAACAATTTTTATCGTGATCATTAGAAAAAAGTTTATCATTCTCGCGCCGTCTCGTCAATTTGTGCCCTTTGCGCGGCTGATTGACGGTCGCAGACGTGTATGTTACGATCCTGTGCATTCCACGTCACCAGGAGCAGAGTAGTTGCGCGATATTGTCGCCTTTCAGGGAATACACGGCGCGTATTCCGAACAATCGATTCGCCAGCATTTCGGCGATACGGTTGATGTGCTGCCATGCCCCAAGCTCAGCGATCTGTTCGAGGCGCTGCAAACCCAGCGGGCGCGGTATGGCATGTTGCCGGTAGAGAATGCGCTGGCTGGCGCAGTCAGCCAGGCGTACGAACTGTTGATGGATTCGGACCTTCGCATTCAGGCTGAGGTCGTGCTGCACGTCCACCATGCGCTGCTGGCGCCCGCCGGCACCAAACTTGAGGATTTGCGGTTTGTGCGGTCACATCCACAGGCGCTGGCGCAGTGCGAGCAGTTCCTGCGCCGGCACGGGCTGGAACCTGTCCCCTGGTATGATACGGCCGGTTCGGCGTACGATCTGGCGCAGGACTGCGCGCCGCAGACGGGCGCGCTGGCCAGCGAACTGGCCGCGGAATTATACGGTCTGGAAGTGCTGGCGCGGCAGATAGAGGACGTGCCGTTCAATTTCACGCGCTTCTTCGTTGTTGGCCACGACGACCCGCCGCGCGGGGAATATAACAAGACGTCGATTGTGTTCGCGACGCGTAACCGGCCTGCCGCGTTGTATGACTGTCTGGGTGTGTTTGCGGAGCGTGGTCTGAATGTCACGAAGATCGAATCGCGCCCGCGACGTAATCGGCCCTGGGAACCGATCTTTTTCCTCGACTTCGAAGGCCACTGGCAGGAGCCGAACACCCAGGAAGCGCTGGCCCGGTTGCTGCAACGGGCATCGTTTGTCAAAATGCTGGGTTCGTATCCAGCGGTGAAGACTCAGCTCGTCGGCATTTAACCATCTGTGCGGTGGTCAATCAATTGTCTGCGCTCTGGCAAGAGCAGGCAGGCGTTTTTATGTAGCAGGCATAAAACGAGGACGCACTATGCAGAAACTAGACGTCGCAGTTCTGGGCGCTACGGGCGCTGTCGGCCAGCGATTTGTGCAACTGCTGGAAAACCATCCCTGGTTTCGCGTCGCTGAGGTCAATGGCTCCGAGCGGAGCGCCGGGCGTCCTTACGGCGAAGCCGTGCGCTGGGTGCTCGATGGCTCGCCGCCCGACTCGGTCGCCGGGCTTACGGTCAAACCGCTCGATGCTACCTTTGACTCGCCGCTGATTTTTTCGGCCCTGCCAAAGGAAGCCGCCGACAAGCGCGAAGTCGAGCTGGCGGCGGAGGGGCATGTGGTGTGCACCAATGCTTCCGTGAACCGGATGGTCGAAGATGTGCCGCTGCTTCTGCCCGAAGTCAACGCCGAGCATGTGCGCCTGATTGACGTGCAGCGCCGCAAGCGCGGATGGACGACCGGCGCGCTGGTCGCCAATTCCAATTGCACCGCCATGCCGGTAGTCATGGCTCTTGCGCCGCTGCGCGATTTCGGCATCTCCCGGCTGCTGATTGTGAGTCATCAGGCGATCAGTGGGGCGGGGTATCCCGGCGTGGCATCGCTCGATATTACAGATAACGTCATTCCCTATGTCAGTGGTGATGAGGATAAGCTGGAAACCGAAACCCTGCGTATGCTTGGCCGGCTGGAAGGCGAACGCGTCGAATGGCTGGATGCGGTGGTCAGCGCGTCGTGCAATCGCGTTCCGGTGACCGACGGGCATCTGGTCAATGTTTCGGTGGCTCTTGAGGCGCGTCCCGAACTGGACGAGATCATCGAACGCTGGACGAATATGCCAGGGCTGACGCATCTTCCCAGCGCGCCAGAACGACCCTTGCAATATCTGCCGCAGATTGATCGACCGCAGCCACGGCGCGACCGCAACGCCGGCAAGGGCATGACGACCTCTATTGGCCGCCTGCGTCGCTGCCCCATTCTGGGCTTCAAGTTTGTGGCGTTGTCGCACAATACCATTCGCGGCGCGGCGGGTGGTTCCATTCTCAACGCCGAATTGCTGGCGGCTGAAGGATATATCCCGTCCTTCCAGCCGGTCGTGGCGCAGGCAGCGCCGACAGGGAAGTAGCTGCCAGAACGTTACGAAGCGCCGGCGAAAGCGAAGCCTGACCGGGCAGCCGGGGTTGTAACTGCTGATCGACGACCATGTCTCGGAGGAGACCGCATGAGAGTTTTTATCGCCGGAATTGACGGTTATCTGGGCTGGCCACTGGCGCAGCATCTGACTGCGCGCGGCCATGAAGTCGCCGGAATGGACATGTTTTTGCGGCGTCAGTGGGTCGAGGAAGTGGGTGGCCAGAGCGCGATCCCCGTCTATCCCATGGAGGAGCGGCTGAAGGCGTTCGAGGAACACTTTGGTAAGCCGCTGAACTTCCGTAAAGGCGATTTACTGGACTATGCCTTTTTGAAGGAATATCTGGCCGAATTCCAACCGGATGCCATCGTTCATCTTGGCGAAATGCCGTCTGCTCCCTATTCGATGATCGATCAGGCGCATACGGTTTACACGCAGCACAACAACGTTATCGGCAGCCTGAACATCCTGTGGGCGATGAAAGAGGTCTGCCCGGACGCGCATCTGGTGAAGCTGGGCACGATGGGGGAATATGGCACGCCCAACGTGCCGGTTCCTGAGGGGTTCTTCGAGATCGAATATCGCGGTCGTAAGGACGTGCTGCCGTTTCCGCGTCAGGCGGGCAGCTTTTACCACTGGAGCAAGGTCCACGATTCCGGCAACACGATGTTCGCTTGCCGTATCTGGGGCCTGCGCTCGACCGACATCATGCAGGGTGTGGTTTTCGGTACGCAGATCGACGCCATGGGCGACGACCCGCGCCTGCGCAGCCGCCTCGACTTCGATCAGTGTTTCGGCACAGCCGTCAATCGCTTCTGCTGCCAGGCGGTGATCGGCCACCCGCTGACGCTCTATGGCCTTGGCGGGCAAACGCGCGGTTTTCTACCCCTGCGCGACTCGATGCAGTGCCTGACGATCGCGCTTGAGAACCCGGCAGAGCCGGGCGAGTATCGTGTCTTCAATCAGTTTGAGGAATACTACACGATTGAAGAACTGGCCCTTAAAGTTCAGCAGGCGGGCGCGGATATTGGTCTGGATGTCGAGATTCATCATTACGACAATCCGCGCAAGGAAATGGAAAAGCACTACTTCCATGCTGACCGCGAACACCTGATTAACCTCGGCTATCAGCCGACCCACGATGTTCTGGCCGAGCTTCGAATCATGCTCAATGACCTGCTGCCACACCGCGAGCGCATCCTCGCCAAGCAGGATGTGCTGGTGCCGGACATCCGCTGGGATGGTTCGCGCAGGCGTTCCACCATCATCGACGAGCAACTGTCGACGGTCTCCTGATTCGCGCCTGATAGAGCGATCTAGGGCGCGAGGTAATAGGCCTCGCGCCTTTTCCGTGTCCGAAGGAGTACGTGCATGCAGTCCACCATACAGGTGATTGAGTTAAAGTCGCTTGGGCGAGAGGCGCGCGAGCGGCTGATGCGCCGGGCAGAAAAGGACATCCGCGATCTGCTGCCTCTGGCGCAGGAAGTGATCGACCGGGTGCGGGCGGAAGGCGACGCGGCGCTGGTGGAATTCGCCCGGCGCTTCGACGCCGCGGCTTTTGAAGCGTCGATGCTGAAGGCCACGCCGGAGGATTTTGAACGCGCCCGCGCCGAGGTGGAGCCGGAGGTTGTCGCGGCGATCCGGGCGGCCCACGACAATATCCGGCGTTTCCATGAAGAACAGATGCCGGAACCAATGTGGTTTGCCGAGGTTGCTCCGGGCGTGCTGGCGGGCGAAAAAGTGACGCCGGTCGCGAGCGCCGGGCTGTACGTGCCGCGCGGCAAGGGTTCGTTCCCTTCGGTGATGCTGATGCTAACAACGCCGGCGCTGGTAGCTGGCGTGCCGCGCGTGGTGGTCGCCACACCACCTGCGCCAGACGGGCGTGCCGATGCGGCCTCGCTGGTCGCGGCTGAAATCGCCGGCGTCCGTGAAGTCTACGTCGTTGGGGGCATTCAGGCGATGGCTGCGTTGGCCTTCGGCACCGAGACGATTCCCAGAGTCGACAAGATCATCGGGCCGGGCAGCAGCTATGTGTCGGCGGCCAAGCGTCTGTTGTATGGCGTGGTCGATGTCGGCCTGCCTGCCGGGCCGAG
This sequence comes from Chloroflexota bacterium, assembly GCA_003242205.1. Lineage (GTDB taxonomy): Bacteria > Chloroflexota > Anaerolineae > Aggregatilineales > Phototrophicaceae > ZC4RG36. Next base: position 12,569 of record QGUR01000098.1, read on the forward strand.
CGAGTCGATCATCCTGACGGACGAACATGCCGACCCGCGCCTGGCTGCGCTCGATCTGCTGGTCGAAGCAGAGCACGGGCCGGATTCTGCGGCGCTGCTGGTGACGCACAGCCGTGCGCTGGCCAATCAGGTGCTGGATGTCCTGCCCGGCTATATCGCCGAATTGCCGGAATTGCGGCGTCAGTTCGTCGAAACCGTGCTTTCAAATTACGGCGGCGTGGTGCTGACCGATAGCCTTGAGGAGTCGATTGCTTTCGTCAACGACTACGCGCCGGAGCATCTGGAAGTGCTTACCGCCGATCCGTTCGTCACGCTGCAGAAACTCCGCAATGCCGGTGAAATCCTGCTCGGCCCGCTGACGCCCATTCCGACGGCCAATTACTGCCTCGGCGTCAATGCCATTTTGCCGACCGGCGGATTCGCTCGCAGTTTTTCGTCGGTGAGTGTGCATGACTTCATCAAGCGGTCGGGCGTGGCCTATCTGTCGCGTGAAGGCTATGGCAGCTTGCAGGGCGTCGCGGCGACGCTGGCCGATTATGAAGGCTTCCCGGCACATGCGATGGCACTTCGCAAGCGCAATGAAATCATCGGCCTATGAGCGGCTCGGTGCTTGACCGCATTCAAAAACTTCAGTTCAGCGACCGCCCGGCGGCAGAAGCGCTGGCTCTGTCGTTCATCCGTGAAACCATCCTGCCGGACGCCGAACAGGTTGAATTGCGTCCGCTGGCGGTGTCGCTCAATTCGTTCAATGGCTTTGTGACGCTGAAGAAAGGTCGCCGCCTTTTCTTCAAGACGCACACCGAACCCGATAACGTCATCGGCGAGTACTACCACGCGGCGGCGCTGGCTGAAGCGGGCTATCCGGTTCTTCGGCCGCTATACAGTTCCACCGAAGCGGGCAGGCAACTACTGGTCTACGAAGTCATTGATGACCCATCCGTTTTTGACATCGCATGGGCCATCGAAACAGGCGATGAGTCGCTACTGGATGAGCTGACGCAGGCGCAGAACGCCGCTGACGATCAACTGATGCGGATTTATGAGGCGACGCTGGCTGCCGAGAGCGCTGAAACCCACGCGCAAGCGCCGGTTCATCAGCTTTTTTATCATCGACTGGCAGGTGGGCGTTTTAGCCGGTTTTATGGCCCGCTACCCGGCGAAAGCGGCGACGATGTAACCATGATCACGCCGCTAGGCGAAACGAGCATGGCGGCAGTGCGGCAGGTGCAGTGGGAGATCAACGGGCGCGTCTATGCCGAAACGCTGGACTCGCTGATCGTCTGCGCGCTCGACCGCCTGCGCCCCGATCAGGCCGGCCCGGCCATTACGGGGCACGGCGATGCACATAACGGCAATGTGTTTTTGCGCCGCGAAGGGGGCAGGCCGTGGCTGATGTACTTCGATCCCGCGTTTGCCGGCAGGCACGACCCGTTGCTCGATCTGGCCAAGCCGCTGTTTCACAACGTCTTTGCCATGTGGATGTATTTTCCACAGGTGAAACGCGATGCAACGCATATCCGTGTTGAGGATCGCGGCGGGTTGTGGCGGGTTGAACACGATTACGCGCTGCATCCTGTACGCGAGATGTTTTTCCGCAGCAAGGTTGAGCGCGTGTTGCTGCCAACGCTTCAGTTGCTGCGCGAGCACGGGCTGCTGCGCGCCGACTGGCGAGCCTATCTGAAATCGGCGCTGTTCTGCTGCCCCTTGCTGACCATGAATCTGGCCGATAGCA
>QGUR01000410.1 GCA_003242205.1 Chloroflexota bacterium
CCCCAAAAGAGAATCCCAAAGAAAACGAGACTACGCTTAGGTAGTCTCGTTCCATTATCAGAAAAGCGCGCTGAAGCTGGAACCGATCACAATTGATTGTCTCCGTCCACCGACGCCTTCCAACTTCTCCGTACTGGCGGCCCGCCACCGGGATAGATCGTCGAAAAGGCGCTTTCGACAGTCAGCTCAAATAAAATATAGTGGTCCTTCGGCTGGTAGCCGTAGCGACTGGCAAGTTCGCGCATCACGGGATCAGTCGTCAGAACCGCATGTCCCGTCAGGCAAAACTCCCCTTCACCGCCGTCGTTATCGGCCACTCCACAATGCAGCGCATAGCCGGAACCGCGCTGCAAATCATGGCCTTTGGGCGAAGTCGGCTCCATAAACAACAGAAGATGCCCCTCTGCGATAATTGGCGTGACCGGATGAACACGTGGCAGCCCATTCGCGCGCACGGTGGCCAGGAATGCCGGCGCTGCCTTGAGGCGCTGCGCTCCAAATGCTGCGAGTTCAGGCGCGGCATCTGCAAAATCCTGCCAGGTATGCTTCATGAAGCCCTCCTGTTTAGTCGGATCATCCCCACAATCCCCATGAGCGCTTAGAAGTCAAGCACTGCCAGCTCCGTCTGGCGAAGGCGCTCCGGGTCGGCAACGGCATCGATCATGGCGATTTTCCCATCCTTGAAAGTGAGATGGATAACGAGCATCAACTGCCCGCGCGGGGCCAGGATGAGTCCTACCTTTCCGTTCACAAGCGCAGGCTGTAGCGCCTGTGCGCTTCCGGGCCTCCCATACATCCTCGCCACGCGCTGCGCCCCTTGAACTTCCCAGGGCTTGCCACTCGCACCCGCCTCGCTCCGCAATACCACATCGGGATCGAGCAAATTGAGCAGCGCGCTGAAGTCTCCGGCGCGCGCAGCTGTCAGGAATGCGCTAACCACTTCACGCTGGCGCTTCAGTTCAACATCGGGCACAGCGGCCACACCACGGACACGCCGACGCGCACGGCTGGCCAATTGCCGAGTCGCCTCCGGAGACCGCCCCACGATTGGCGCAATTTCATCAAACGGCACGGCGAACACGTCATGCAGTACAAACGCAAGGCGTTCGTCAGGGCTGAGCGTATCCAGCACAACCATCAGCGCCAGGCCAACCGAATCGGCGAGTTGCGCTTCGTGCTCTGGATCAATCCCTTCCTCGTGACTCCGGATCTCGTCAGGTAGAGGCGCGTCTGATACCGCAGCTTCGCGCTGCGACTTACGGGAACGTAGCCTGTCCAGGCAAACCCGCGAGACGATGGTCGTCATCCAACCGCCCAGGTTTTCGATCTCGCTGGAGTCAGAACGGCTGAGTTTGAGCCATGCGGCCTGCACCGCGTCTTCCGCCTCGCTCAGGGAACCGAGCATCCTGTAAGCTACCGCCCGCAGGTGGTCGCGGTGCGCCTCAAACTGTTCTGCCAGCCAGTCGTGCCTATCCATGAATTTCGATCCCTCTTTGCAGTCTGCCACTATCACTGACGTATGAAACCGCAGCGATGTGACAAAAAAGCCATCCGGCGAAATTTACCGGCAACGCGGGCATTGATCGAATTTTGAGCCAATCGGTCACATTTATTCATCGAATTACGTCATACTACTCGGTGAGTGAAACCCCACTGTGGAAGGAGAATCGAGCGTGTCAAAAAGAAAAGAAAGCACCACTCCAGCCAACAAAGGGTCCGAGAGCTTCTCAGAAGCGGAAATCGCCGCCATGAAGGAGCGTGCCGCGGAACTGAAGGCGGAAACACGCCGGTCACGCTCGAAAAAGAGCAAGGCGAACGGTGAAAGCGATGTGCTCGCGAAGATCGCCGAGATGCCGGAACCGGAGCGTAGCATGGCAATGCGGCTTCACGAGATCATCAAAGCTAATGCGCCAGAGCTTTCGCCGAAAACGTGGTATGGCATGCCGGCATATGCCAACGAGAACGGTAAGGTTGTCTGCTTCTTTCAAAGCGCGCACAAGTTCGATACGAGATATGCAACGCTCGGTTTCAACGATAGCGCCAATCTCGATGAGGGGGCCATGTGGCCGGTCACCTATGCGCTGAAGGAGTTGACTGAGGCCGTAGAAGAGAAAATCGCCGCGCTCGTGAGGCAAGCGGTAAGCTGACCCTGACATCATCAGTTAAACAGGGTCACAGCGCATACTTCCGTCAAACGGTCGTATAGCTGTGACCCTGAGTCCTGATTACGCTACGCGCCCAGAGGGATTCGAACCCCCGACCGTTGGTTCCGAAGACCAATGCTCTATCCGCTGAGCTATGGGCGCATGTTGCCTTAATTGTAACGGCTTTCAACCGAAGGTCAACGCCGGTTAGTCGTAACGGTTCTTAAGCGCCTGGCGTATCTCCCGCTCGGCATCGCGCTTGGCAATGGCAGCGCGTTTATCGTACAGCTTCTTACCCTTAGCCAGCGCGATTTCGACTTTGGCAAGCCCATTCTTGAGATAGACCATCGTCGGAATGCAGGTATAACCGCGCTCGCGCATGCGCTCGGTAATCTGGGCAATCTCGCGCTTGTGCAGCAGCAGCTTGCGCGGGCGTGTCGGCTCCGAATAGCCATAAATGCCCGACTGTTCATATGGCGTGATATGCACGCCGACAAGCCACAATTCGCCGTCACGTGGTTCTACATAGCCGTCGCGGAGATTTATCTGGTTGTTGCGGATCGACTTGATCTCCGATCCGGTCAACACCAGCCCGGCCTCATAGGTCTGTTCCAAATGATAGTCGTAGCCGGCCTTCCGGTTTCGCGCGATAATCTTAATACCGCCGTTTTTGCTGGCCACAAGTTACGCTTCCTGTTCGTCCAGAATCTGTTGCAAGCGTCGAATCGCCTCGCCCATTTCAACATCGCGCCCGTTCTCATCGGGAATCATCGGCACGTCGGGCTCCAGCCCGCCGTCGCTGAGCGCGCGGCCACTGGGCGTGAACCACTCCGCCGAAGTGACATGCAGCGAGGAACCATCCGAAAGCGAGAAAATCTGCTGGATCGTGCCCTTCCCATATGTCCTCTGGCCAATCACCGGGCCTCGCTCGTAGTCCTGCAACGCGCCGGCAACCAGTTCTGCGCCACTGGCCGTACCCTGATTGACCAGAATTGCCAGCGGCAGATCGCTTGCCGCGCCACCCGGTTGGGCTTCAAAGCGCGTCTCGCCGTCCGAGTCCGCTTCGATGACCAGCACGCCAGAGTCGATAAACTCATCGGCAACCCGGATTGACTCCTGAAGCAGACCGCCGCTGTTGTCGCGCAGATCAACGATCAGAGCCTGAATGTTCGCCGCTTTCAACTCGCCCAGTGCCTGAACGACCTCCTCTGGCGTCCGGCTGGTGAA
>QGUR01000099.1 GCA_003242205.1 Chloroflexota bacterium
GTGCTGGCGATAGGGCTGCAGATATTTGCGCGCTGCCCGGGCATGAGCGTGCAGGCCATGCGGTTTGCGCGCCAGAGCGCGATCTGGCCAGTCGGTGCCGGCCAGCAGCGTCGACATAAGCCGGATGCGCTCGTCCAGCCTGACGCTAACATCGGATGTCTGAACCATGCTCTATCTTAGTCGTTTGCGGAACCGATCTTTTTTCATTGTAAGTGTCGATTCGCGTTGGAACAAAAAGGCTCGCCTGCGGTTTAAGACTTGCTGATGAGGCGCGACTCGCGCGGCGGTTTCGTGTTGTAGATTCGATAGAACCCGGCCCTAGCTTCAGGACAAGCGATGCGCGTTGCCCTTTTTACCGAAACCTTTCTGCCCAAGGTCGATGGAATCGTAACCGTCATTTGCCTGTTGCTCGATCATCTGACGAAGCGCGGCATCGACACGGTGATCGTCGCGCCCAAAATGGGCGTCGACCGCTATAACCGCACGCCCGTGATCGGCGTGCCGGGCGTGACGTTTCCGCTCTATCCCGAACTTCGCGTCGGGCCGCCCACGCTTTCGACCTACCACGAACTGAAACGGTTTCGCCCCGACATCGCCCATTTCATCCATCCGGTTCTGATTGGCATTCCGGGGATGCTGATGGCAAGACGGCTGGGCATCCCGACCATCGCCTCGTTTCATCTCGACCTCGCCCGAATCGCCCATCACTACAATCTGGGCCTGATCGAGCCGGTGACCGACCTGTTGACGCGCGTCGTTTTCAACGCGGCGGATTATGCGCTCGCGCCGTCGAGGCTGGTGCAGCAGGAAATGCTGGCTCTGGGCGTGAAGAGGGTCGGTCTATGGAAGCGCGGCGTCGATGCGGACAAATTCAACCCGCGTTATTACAGCGACTCCATGCGTCATGCTCTGTCCGGCGGGCATCCGGACGAGACGCTGCTGCTTTACGTCGGGCGGCTGTCATCGGAAAAGCAGCTTGACCAGATCGCGGCGGTGCTGGAACAGGTTCCCGGCACGCGGCTGGCGCTGGTTGGTGATGGGCCGGCACGCGCCTCTCTCGAAGCGCGTTTCGCCGGGCTGCCGGTGAAGTTTATGGGCTATTTGCAGGGAGAAGCACTGTCTCAGGCCTACGCCAGCGCGGATATCTTCGTTTTTCCCTCGGCGCTGGAAACCTTCGGTCTGGTCGTCGTCGAGGCAATGGCGGCAGGGTTGCCGGTCGTCGCGTCTCGTGTCGGCGGCGTGCAGGATGTGATCACCGAAGGCGAGACGGGGTATTCATTCGAAGTTGGCGACGTTCAGGGCATGGTAGAGGGCGTGCGCCGGATCGCCAGCAGCCGCGAGCGCATCGAGGCGATGGGCCGCGCCGCCCGCGCTTTTGCCGAAACGCAAAGCTGGGACGCGATGATGGACGAGGTCATCGACCACTACGCCCAGCTTATCGAGGAAGCCCGCAACAAGCACGCGCTGACGGCGTAACGTTCCCCCGTCAGTTGGCCCCGTTTTGCCCAACAGGCAGAGATTCCCCTCGCCAGATAGACCTGGCGAGGGGAATCGTAAAAGGTTACGGAGTTGCTACGAACCAGACATCGCCCCGGTTGTGGCCGGTGGCGTCGCCAGGCTGCGTGTCCTCGATCCAGAAGTAGAGCGGCATACCGTTGTATGTCACCTGCAATGTGCCGTCTCCGCGATCAATGACGCCCAGTTCGCCCATCAGGTCCGAAGCGCCCACCAGTGCGTCTTCGCTGGCGACCGTCAACGGCGGCCAGTTCTCAAGGCACTGGTCGGTGCAGTTGCTAACGCCCGGCTCGTCGTTGGCGAAGGTGTAGAGCGTCATGCCGTCTGCCGAAGTCAGGAACGCGCCCAGTTCATCGTTGCCGCCTATGACGACCGTTTCGGGCCGCACGACGAACCAGACATCGCCCCGGCCTTCGCCGGTCGCATCGCCAATCGCCGCATCCTGCGCCCAGTAATACAGTGGCCTGCCGTTATATGTCACCTGCAGCGTGCCATCGTCGCGCTCGATGGTCGCAAGCTCGCCGGGCACGTTCACACCGGCGCTCAGCGCATCGGCGCTTTCGACGGTCAGCGGCGGCCAGTTGGTCGCGCAATCTCCCGTGCAGTTGCTGACGCCCGGCTCGTCATTGAGGAATAGATACAGCGTCATGCCGTTCGGCCCGACCAGAAAACGGCCCAGATCGGCGTTGCCGCCCACCGAAACGGTGGCCGGGGTAGCCACCCACCAGACGCGACCGACGCGATGGCCGCTGACGTCGCCCGCCGCTTCATCGCGCGACCAGTAATACAGCGGCCAGCCGTTATATGTCACCTGCAGCGTGCCGTCTTCGCGCTCGATTGTGCCAAGCATGCCGGGGATGCCTTCGGCGGCGCTCAACGCATCAGCGCTTTCGACGGTCAGTGGCGGCCAGTTTTCGGCGCACTGGCCGGTGCAATTGCTGACGTTGATCGTGTCGCGGTCAAACACGTACAGCGTCCTGCCGCTGGCGTCGGCCAGATAGGGGCCAAGCGCCTCGTTTTCGGCGATGGTGATGGTCGGCCCATCCTGCGCGAACACAGGCATGGCGACCACGAGGACGAACGCAGCGATCAGTAACCAGTATTTTGTATGGCGCATCATGAATCTCCCCCAATATGAACGGATCCCCAGGCGCACAAAGACAGCCGCGCAGCCGTCTGTCCGCGCGCCTGATATAGTGAACGTTTAAAGACGCGCCTGCGGACGACTCGACGGCGCTCGTTTATCGCCTTCTCATCGAGAACTCATCCGGGCGTTCCGCTTTTCTCGTTTAAGTAAGTAAAGGCTGGCGCGGGCGCGATGTCGCCGGGGTGGGCGATGTGTTATACTGTTTCATAACATCTGCCACCGTATCAACCCAGGCTTATGTACCCGGACGACATCGCGTTAATGGAGCGAATCGCGCGGCGCGATCAGAGCGCGCTTGCCGAGCTATACCAGCGTTATGCGCCGCTGGTCTATAGCGTTGCCATGCGCGTACTTCAGAACCCGGCGTCGGCGGAAGAAGTGATGCAGGATACGTTCGTCAAAGTCTGGCGCGAGCCGCAGAAATGGAACCCCGATATGGGGCGCTTCATCAACTGGATTGTCACCATCGCCCGCTACACAGCGATTGACCGCCTGCGGAAGGAGCGGCGTCAGCCCCCGCTGTCGGCGACGGCGCTGGACGATATCCCGCTCCACGCAACGTCAGGTACGATTGATGAAGTCTTGATGAATGACCTGCAACTGGTACACCGGTTGATGGACCAGCTTCCGGCGGCACAGGTGGAAGTGATCCAGCTTGCGTTCTGGCAGGGCATGACGCATGCCGAGATCAGTGAACGGCTTCAGGTGCCGCTTGGCACGGTGAAATCGCGCTTGCAGCTTGGCCTGCGAAAGCTGCGCGATCTGGCCGCCGAGAAGGCGGAGCAGGCTTCAAAGACGTGATAGGGACCGGCAGGATGCCGGCACAGGTTTACAGGTATGACGCAAGACGACACGAGAACTCCAGAGGAACAGGAAGAGGAAGCCCGTTCCCTGTTACCCGGCTATGCCTTTGGCATTACGACGGAAGAAGAAACACGGCAGGTAGAAGCGCTGCTGGCGCAACACCCGGAACTGCGCGCTGAACTGGCCGATTACCGCCGCCTGTCCGAAGCCATGCTGGCGGCCACGCCGCCGCAGGAACCGCCAGAAGGCGCGCTGGACCGGCTGATGCAGGCGATTGCCGAGCCGGACGCCGGGACAGCAGCTCCGGAAAAACCGGACAGCCTGTGGCGGCAGATCATGACGCCGAGCTGGCGCGTCAGCCCGGCGTTGGTGGCTGTGGCGCTGGTCGTCTGGCTGGGCGTGGTGGTCGCGCTGGCGGTCCAGATCAACATGCTGCGCAACGAGCGCTCGCGGCTGCTGGCCGAACGACAGGAACAGGACATGGCGCTGGCGCTGATGCGCGCCAGCGATGTGCGCTGGATCAAAATGAACGACCCGCAGGAACCGGAGGCATCCCCGGCTTTCGCGTGGCTGATCTATTCACCGGGCGAACGGGCGGGCGTCATCCTTACCAACAACTTCCCGCCGCTGGACGAGAGCATGGCGTACCAACTGTGGGTTGCGGAGGATGGCAATCCCATCAGTCTGGGGCTGTTTCGCGTCAATCCCGACGGCAGCGGCGCGTATATCTTCGAACTACCAGACGACATCACCCGCTACGAGCGCATGGGTATCACGCCGGAGCCAGCCGGTGGCAGCGCGGGGCCAACCGCGCCTCCGGTCGTGCGCCTCGATCTGGAGCGCTTCCAATCGTAGAGGAAGCCGCGCAGCCTGAATACCGGATCGCCTCTGGCCGGAGCACCCGGCAAGCGCTAGAGAATCTGCGACAGGAACAACTGCGTGCGCGGGTGCTGGGCGTTCTGGAAGAAGTGCTCCGGCGTGCCCTGCTCGACAATCCGTCCCTGATCGAAGAACAGCACGCGATCCGCCACTTCGCGAGCGAAGCCCATCTCGTGCGTGACCACGATCATCGTCATGCCGCTCAACGCCAGTTCCTTCATCACGTCGAGCACTTCCTTGATCATCTCCGGGTCAAGTGCCGAGGTCGGCTCGTCGAAGAGCATGATCTTCGGCTCCATCGCCAGCGCCCGCGCGATAGCCACCCGCTGCTGCTGCCCGCCCGACAGCTGGCCGGGATACTTGTCGCATTGCTCCGGGATGCCGACGCGCTCCAGCAACTCGCGTGCCTTGGCTTCGGCTCGGTCCTTCTTCCAGTTACGCACTTTCATCGGCGCGAGCATGATGTTTTGCAGCACCGAGAGATGCGGGAAAAGGTTGAATTGCTGGAACACCATGCCGATCTCGCGGCGAATGGCGGCGATGTTGCGTACGTCGTGGCTCAGTTCGATACCATCGACGATGATCTTGCCTTCCTGATGTTCCTCAAGCCGGTTGATGCAGCGAATGAACGTCGACTTGCCCGAACCGGATGGGCCGATGATAACGACCACCTCACCCGGATAGATATCGACCGTGATATCGCGCAGGACGTGAAATTCGCCGAACCACTTGTTGACGTTGATGCAGCGGATGATCGGTTCGGTATTGGTGGAAACACCATTGGCGACGGGGGCTGCGTCTACCATGAGCTTTACTCCATGAAAACTAGAAACGTCGGGCTGCGCCGGAGCCGCTGGCTTCAATCTTGCGGCTAACCCATGCCATCAGGTAACTGAACACGAAATAGATGATCGAGATGAACAGATAGCTCTCAGGTCTTGCGCCGATGAACTCCGGCTGTGAGATCACGCTGTCGGCGATGCGCGTCAGGTCGAACAGACCGATGATCGCCACCAGCGATGTATCCTTAAACAGTGAAATCGCCTGACCGACAAGCGCGGGAATGACCGCACGCAGCGCCTGCGGCAGGGTGATGTAGAGCGTAATCTGCACGCCGCTCAGGCCCAGCGCGCGCGCCGCCTCTTCCTGACCGGGGGGAATGGCTTGCAGGCCGCCACGCACATTTTCGGCCAGATAAGCCGCGCTGAACAGCGTGATTCCTGCCATCGCCCGCAGCACGGCATCTACCTGCACCAGCGAGGGATGCAGCATCGGCAGCATCAGGTTGGCGATGAAGAGCACCGTGATCAGCGGCACGCCGCGCACGACCTCGATGAAGAAGATGCAGACGCCCTTCACGACCGGCAGGCTGCTGCGCCGTCCCAGCGCCAGTAGCACGCCGATGGGGAACGACAGCACGATACCGACCGCCGTCAGCATGAAAGTCAGCAGCAGCCCGCCCCAACGCGAGGTGTTGACGGCCGACAGCAGGATGTAAATGACAATCGGCGAGATCAGGAACAGGATGGAAAACACGCGCAGCGGCAGTTGCCCGCGATACACCGGAGGCGAGTAGCGGCTCAGCCCGTAGCTGGCGGCATAGCCGATGCCGGTGGCCAACAGCAGGAACAGCAGCGGCGTGTCCAACTGTGCCAGCAGCGGCGCGACGTACAGCTTCATGAACTCCGGGAAGTTGCGCTTGCCGAAATACTGGTAGTCGATGATATTGATGATCGGCACGTCCAGCCCGTCGATGCGCGGGCGTCTGGCCCCGGTCTCGAAATCGGACGTCATGCTGCGGTAGCGAACGTCGAGCGCCGAAAGCTCGCTGACCAGCACCGGCTCGATATTGCGCGCTTCGAGGATGGCAAGGCTACCTTCATCGCGCATCGTCTTGCGAAGGATATACCACCCGTCGTCCGGCAAGGTCAGGCTGAACGACTCGGATTCCTGCGAGAGCGTCGCCTGCGCCAGCACATCCAGCGTTTCGCCGTGCAGAATTTCGATGTCCACCGGTTGTGTGTTGACTTGCAACGTATCGGTAACCGGAGGCGGGATTTCGATGCCGGCAAGCTGCGCGCTCAGGGCTTCCCGCTGTTCCTCAGTCAGCGGCGCGTTTGCCAGCCGCTCCTGAAGCCGGGCGGTCGTTTCTTCCTGCGCCAGACGATTGCGCGCCGCGTTGATCACGGCAGTCGTGGCGCGGTCGGTAAAGCCCGAAAGCGTCGCCAGCCGCGCGTCATCCCCCAGACTTGTCGGGTAGCTGATGGTGATTTCTTCGCCTGCCTGCCCGACGAAAGCCAGTTCCGGGATGGGCGTTTCGGTAACGGTTCCCGCCGCAACTTCGGTGTTACCCGCCGCCAGCAATGAGTATTCCGGCGGCGTCGTCGCCGCGACAATCGGGGGGATGGCAAACGACAGCGCGACGACTACGATGGCAAAGATGAAGATCCGGTACGATACCGCGCGATAGGTCGCTAGCCCGAAACCGGCGACGAACATGATGAACAGCGCCATCCACTCGGTGCGCCACAGCTCGCCAACCGGGAAGCGCCCAACCATGAACAGGCGCAGGTTGCGCGTGATAACGAACCAGTTTGCCCCCTGAATAGCCCACGTGAGTAACCCGGTGATGATCGAGATGCTGACCAGCGCAAAGACAACGGTCAGGATGGTATCAAACGTGGAGCGGAAAAGGTTGTTTCGCATCCATGCCAGCGGGCCGACAGACAACAACGGCGGCGGCTTGATGGCCGGCTCGTCGTAGTTGACCTGAGTTCGCACGCGCTCTGGCAGGCCGGAGTGAGGATCGGAGATTGTCGTCATCGGCCTTTACCTCGTAACCGCTGACGCGCGGCGCGCAAATCTGGCCCGCAAACGCGCCAGTGGGCCGCCTGTATTCGTCCGCGACGTCTTCAACTGGAAGCGGCTGTTAATAACGTTCATCAACGCCGCAATGACCAGACTCAGGATCAAATAGGTCGCCATGACCATCAGAATGCCCGAAACGGATTGCCCGGTCTGGTTGATGATCGTGCCGGTGACCTGAAACACGTCGGTATACGAAATGGCGATGGCGAGGCTCGAATTTTTGGCCAGATTGAGATACTGGTTGCCAAGCGGCGGAATAATCACGCGCAGCGCCTGCGGCAAAATAATTAGCCGTAATAAGTCGACGTAGTTGAAGCCGAGTGCGCGTCCAGCTTCGATCTGCCCATGCGGTACGGCTTGAATACCAGCGCGTACGATTTCGGCCACGAAGGCCGAGGTGTAGACCACGAGCGCCAGCAGAAGCGCGGTGTATTCGGGCAGCAGGATCATGCCATCGGCATAGCGCAGCCCGGCGCGGCGCGGCAGATTGATGGTCAGCGGCGTCGGTTCGTAATAGCGCTCAAGTTCGGGCGTCAGCAGGTTTTCTTCGCGCGCCTGCTCCAGCGGCATCTCGACCACCTCGCCATCGACGGTCACCAGCGCCGTGTCAACGGGGCGCGACGAGATCACCAGCCAGCCAGCCCCTGCCACGATCACAAATACCAGCAGCCCGTATAACAGGCTCGGATAGCGCCGCCCGGTTTGTTCCGTGCGCCGTCGCAGGAACCACCACAGGCCGAGCGCCAGCGCAAAACCGGCGATCAGGAAAATCAGCCATTCGTTGAAGCGGGCCGTTGCCACAGGCGCGGGCAGCGCGACGCCGCGATTGCTGATAAAGGCGATGGGCTGAAGCTCCAGCTGCAGCAGCGGCATCGAAAACAGATTCAGCATTTCGGCCACGATGAGCAGCGCGACGCCGGCAATCGGCGCGAACATGCGCGCCAGCGTATCTTCGGGCAAACGATGTGTGAACCAGACCAGCAGCGGGATAAAGACGACAAACAGCAGCCAGCGCACCGGAATCACGGTAATGCCGTCCGGCGGCAATTCGATACTTTCCTGAATGCGCGGCATGGGCAGGATAACGATGTAAAACCAGACGAAAATCTGCACCAGAAGCGGCGTGTTCCGCAGAATTTCGACGTAGATGCGCGCGATATTACGTACCAGCCAGTTATGGCTGAGCAGGCAAATGCCGACGATTGTGCCGAGGATGGTTGTCAGCACCAGCCCGACGACGACAACGCGCAGCGTATTGCGAACGCCGACCATGAACGCATCGCGGTAGGTGGCGTTGGCCGTGTAATCCCCTGAGTCGGCCAGATCGAACCCGGCGCGGTTATTCAGAAAATTGAACGTTGGGGAGATATTGCGCCGTCGCAGTTCGTCAAACATGCTGTCGCCAACGCTGACGACAACGGCGACCACGACAATGATGAAGGCAATCTGTAAAAGGGCTGCTATTGTGCGGACATCCAGCAAAAAGGAAGCCAACCGTTTAAGTAAATTACTATCACTCATCGACCATATACCGCTTATTCAGTCTCATCCCTCACTGTCTGCCATGCCGAGTCGGCGGGAGCCTCAGGATGAAACTCCCGCCGACATAGCATTCCCCTTTATGCCTTCTGCGGTTTAACGGAATGGCATCGCGTACAGCAGACCGCCGTTGGTCCACAGATCGTTGATGCCGCGCTCCAGATTGAAGATCGTGCCGGGGCCGAGGTTGCGGTTGAAGATTTCGCCGTAGTTCCCAACCTGGCTGATCACGGTGACCATAAAGTCATTCGCGATACCGAGGTAGGAACCCGACGGGTTGCCACCCTGACCGAGGAGGCGCTGGATGTTCGGGTCTTCGCTATCCAGAAAATCGTTCACGTTTTCGCTGGTGATGCCGAATTCTTCAGCCTGAATCAGGCCGTAGATGGTCCAGCGCACGATGTCGGCAAACTGCGGGTCAGACTGCGAGGTCAGCGGGCCGAGCGGTTCCTTGCTCAGGACAATATCCAGAATCTTGTAAGCGCCAGGATCGGCGGCAGTCGCCTTACGCGAGATCAGACCGCTGATGTCGGTGGTCACGGCGTCGCAACGGCCTTCGTCAAACGCGGCCATCACGCCATCGAAGTCCTGGAAGGTTTGCAGGGTGAACTCCAGCCCGCGAGATTCCATCGCGTCGGTCATGTTGAGTTCGGTCGTCGTGCCGGCGTTGGTGCAGATCGTGCCGCCTTCCAGATCTTCCAGCGTTTCGATCCCGTCGGCGGCGCGCACCATCACACCCTGACCGTCATAGAAGGTGGTCGGCGCGAAGGTAGCGCCCCATTCCGTGTCGCGGCTCAGCGTCCAGGTCGTGTTGCGCGAGAGCATGTCGATTTCGCCGGAAGCCAGCGCGGTGGGGCGTTCGGCGGCGGTCAGCGCGCGGAACTCAACGGCATCCGCATCGCCCAGAATCGCAGCGGCGACGGCGCGGCACATATCCACGTCAAAGCCGGTGAATTCACCCGCGTCGTTGGTAGTGCCAAAGCCCGGCAGCAGCGCGTTCACGCCGCAAATCAGGACGCCACGATCGATAACGCGCTGGGTAATCGGGCCGACTTCCGCCACAAACGGCGTCGGTTCGGCATCCTGCGCCGCCACAGGCACAGCCGCCAGCACGGCGACTATGGTCACGAGAATCAACGACAAAAACAAGCGATATTTCATCGTGAGCAACTCCTCAAATATTGATTAAATCTGAAAGCAGGACTGAAGCGCCAGAAATGGACTGCCCTGGCACTTGCCGGGGCGCAAACCCGTGGGCGGTAGTCTATCGTAATGAGGAAAGGTTGTCAAAACGACAATACGTTCGCTGACTATTTATCTTCCGTTTCGGCTCCGCCCGTGAGATCGCGCAGCTTGGCCAGAATCGCCTGACGCACCTCTCCCGGTTCGGCGTGGCGGCCCAGCGCTTTCTTGGAAAACACCAGCTCGCCGTTGACGACGACGTCAAAAACGCCGCCCGTGGAAGGGATCAGTTTCCACGACTGAATGTGATATTCCAGCTCGCGTTCCAGCAGAATTTCCTCCGTCAACCTGACGGCGCGTTCAGTATGCCCTCAGGGCGCGCAGTAGGTAATGCTGATTTCGAGAACTGCTTGTTGCATCTTTTCCTCCTCAATCGAAATTGAAGCATCTCGGTCGCAATGATTATGTCACAATTTTCGCCACATTCGAAAATATCCGGCTGGGCGCTGGTCAGATTTGTTTACGTTCCCACGCTCGCATTTGTGATGTAATGAGCAGTACAAATGACGATCGTGAGGAAATCCGCCTGTGGATATCGATTCCATCAAAGCCGAATACTATCGCATTCGCAGTAGTGGCATGGATGCCAGAACCGCGCTGGCACAGCTACGCCCCCAGATCGTCCGCCTCGAGCTTTCGCAACGCGAACAACTGCTTGAACAACTACGCTTGTGGGAAATCGGCCGCACGACCGGACGTCTCAAATCGCCAGATAAGACAGCGCCCCGGAAGCCGGTTGGCCAGATCAAGCCGTTGTCATCATCAGGTGGATTGGCTCTCGATACATCGCCGCCGGGCGTAACGTGCCCACACTGCGGCAAGGCGAACCGCGACGAAGATGTGTTCTGCTTTGCGTGCGGCCAACTGCTGTCCATTGAACGAGGGCTGTTCGACACGCGCCATTTTGTCGACGATAAGGATGGCTTTCAGAGCGACGAGTACTTCGGCCCGGATATGGTGCTGGTGTTCGCTATTAAGGAAACGCAAAAGACCATCAGCATTCGCCCGCAGGATCGCCCACACGAGATCATCGTTGGCCGGGGCACGCACAGCACCATGAAGCCGGATATCGACCTGACGGCGCATAACGCAGTGGCGCTTGGCGTGTCGCGCCTGCATCTCAACGTGGTCTACAACGAGAAGCGCCGCACGTTAAGCGTTTCCGATCTGGGCAGCGCGAACGGCACGTATATCAACGGCGTCCGGTTGCATCCTGAGGAAGTACGCGTTCTGCGCCATGGCGATGAGCTGCGTCTGGGCAAGCTGACGCTGACCGTCTATTTTCACCAGCAGGGCCAGCGGGAAAAGTGAAACCGCTTCCTGCTAAAGCACAAGCGCCACAGGTTTTGTCCTCATAATGGAAAACGACGGGTGCAGGTTGCGGAGATGTACCGAGGGGACGCCTGCAAGCCGGTTTAAAGTGAAGCTTGAAGGCGATGAATCAGTGGCGGTGGCGCTACCGCATATCCGGTAACGCCACCGCCCTGTCGGCGTTGGTTTATACCACGATATTGACTTTGGGTTCCTGACCGTTGCGCCCCGGCACGAACACCAGCCGCTTCGGTTCGCCGCCGTTGAGCACGCGGCGCGCGCCCGCGCTTTCCAGCGCCAGCCGCTTGGCTTCGGCCTCATCCACGTCAGCCGGAGCCTCCACATGGTCGATCGGTTTGCCGTTACGCATCACGACCAGCGTCACGGTGTCGCGGGCCGCCTTCTCTTCGTCGTAAGCCGGCCACTCCTGCGTATGCACGCTGTATTCAAAGCCCATGCGCTCCCACAGTTCTTCCGCGATGTGCGGCGTGAACGGCGCCATGAGCAGCAGGTTGGTACGCAGCGCATCGCGCCAGACATCGGCGCTAACGCCGCCGCGACGCAGCGCGGATTGCAGATCGTTTCGCAGCGTCATCAACCCGGCGACGGCGGTGTTGAAGCTGAAAGTCTCCAGACCTTCGCTCACGCGCCGGATCGCGGCCTGAACGCTGCGTTCCAGATCACGTTCCGCCCGTGGATCGCCTGATGGGGATGGGGGATCGCCCAGTGTCAGGTTCCAGACATCATTCAGCCAGCGCACGACGCCGATGATCTGCTCGGAATTCCACGGGCCACCCTTCGCCCAGTCGAAGCCGAACATCAGGTAGGCGCGCACGGTGTCGGCCCCGTATTCGGCCACCAGCTCATCGGGATTGACGACATTGCCCTTGCTCTTCGACATGCGCTGGACTTCCAGATGATGCCGAAGCTGGTTGACGGTGTTTTCGCCCTCGATCCTCGGAATGATGATCTCGGCATCGTCCAAAACTTCGACCGTGCGCAGTTCGTTATTCGCGGTGCGTACCGTCAGGATGTTTTCGGTGCGGCGCATGATCTCGCCGACCACCATGCCCGAATCCAGCGTCGACTCGGCGGTCGGTGTGGTGTCGCTCTGTTCAAGCGCTTCTTCCTTGGCGATGACTTCAACGCGGGTGGCGAACAGCTTGTTCGGGCCATCCCAGCGCCCGGTAGCGCGGATGTAATCGCCTTCGCGTTCCGCGCCCAGCACCTGTCCCTGATTCCGCAGCACCAGCCATGGTTCGTCGAACAGGCCCTCCGGGTCGCGGCCATGCTCCCGCATGATGCGCGCCGTCTCCTCGAACATGCCCAGATCGCGCATCGCCTTGATGAAGAAGCGCGCGTACAGCAGGTGAAGGGTGGCATGTTCCGCGCCGCCGGTATACACGTCGACCGGCAGCCAGTAGGCCGCCTCTTCGGGATCGAATGGCCCGCGGTCGTAGTGTGGGCTGAGATAGCGATACTGGTACCACGACGAACACATGAAGGTGTCCATCGTGTCGGTCTCGCGCCGGGCCGGCGTGCCGTCGCTGGCGGTCGTATGCAGGAATGGTTCGTGATAAGTCAGCGGGCTGCGACCGCTGGGCATGAACTCGACGTCTTCGGGCAGCAGCACCGGCAGTTGCTCGTCCGGCACGGCTTCAATCGTGCCGTCCTGTTTGTAAATGATCGGGATCGGCGCGCCCCAGTAACGCTGGCGGCTGATCAGCCAGTCGCGCAGGCGATAGGTGACGGCTTCCCTGCCGATGCCTTTGGCTTCCAGCCACGTGATGACGGCGTCAATCGCCGGGTTCTTGCGCCCCTTCTGGCCATTCGAGATTGTGCCGTTGAATTGGTCGCTGTTGACCATGACGCCGGGGCCATCGTAGGCCTGCCCCGGCACGAGTTCGCCCTCGCCTTCACGCGGTTCGATGACCGTGCGAATCGGCAGGTCGTACTTGACGGCGAATTCGTAGTCGCGCTGGTCGTGCGCCGGAACGGCCATAATCGCGCCGCTGCCATAGCTGATCATGACGTAGTCGGCGATCCAGATGGGAATGCGCTCGCCGTTGACCGGGTTGATGGCGAACGCCCCGGTGAAAACGCCGGTCTTTTCGCGGTCTTCAGCCGTTCGTTCGAGTTCGGTCCGGCGCGCCGCCTGCTCCACATAAGCCTCGACCGCTTCGCGCTGCGCGTCCGATGTGATCTTGCTGACCAGCGGATGTTCGGGGGCCAGCACCATAAACGTCGCGCCCCACAGCGTATCGGGCCGCGTGGTGAAAATCTCAATCGGGTCGTTCTGCTCGGTGTGGAACGTGACCTTCGCGCCTTCGCTGCGCCCGATCCAGTTGATCTGCATCGTCTTGACCGGTTCAGGCCAGTCAACGCCTTCATACCGCAGCAGTTCCTCGGCGTAATTGGTGATGCGGAAGAACCACTGCGTCATCAACTTCTGGATGACGGGCTGGCCCGTGCGCTCGTCCCTGCCGTCGATAACCTGCTCGTTCGCCAGTACGGTCTGCAACGTGGGTGACCAGTTGACCATCGCCTCGCCGCGATAGGCCAGCCCGGCCTCGTAGAATTTCTTGAAGAACCACTCGGTCCAGCGATAGTACTCCGGGTCGCAGGTTACCGCCTCGCGCTGCCAGTCGAACATCGCGCCCATGCTACGCAACTGGCCGCGCATGCGCTCGATGTTGGCGTAAGTCCACTTCGCGGGATGGATGTTGCGCTGCACGGCGGCATTTTCCGCCGGCAGGCCAAACGCATCAAAGCCCATGGGGAAAAGGACGTTATAGCCCTTCATCCGCATGTAGCGGGCGCGCGCGTCGGAAGGCGTCATCGCGAACCAGTGGCCAATATGCAGGTCGCCGCTGGGATAGGGAAGCATGGTCAGGGCATAGTGCTTGGGTTAACAAACTCTGCCGCGCCCACAAAAAAGAAAGGGTGAAGTCG
>QGUR01000100.1 GCA_003242205.1 Chloroflexota bacterium
GTGAAATTCCCGCAGCCAGTAAATGGTGTTGGAGATGAGGAAGTTGCGGACCTCGTTGCGCCCGTAGTTGAAAACATAAGTTCCCCAGTCGGGATGCTCGCCCTGACGCGGGTCGGCATGTTCGTACAGATGCGTGCCGTCGAAATAGCCCAGCGCGTGCGCGTCTTTGGGAAAATGCGCCGGAACCCAGTCGAGGATGACACCGATACCGTGCTGGTGGCAGTAATCGACGAAATACTTGAAATCGACCGGCTTCCCGTAGCGGCTGGTGGGCGCGTAGTAGCCGGTTACCTGATAGCCCCACGAGCCATCGAACGGGTGCTCGGCGACCGGCATCAGTTCGACATGGGTATAGCCCATCGAAACGACGTATTCGACCAGTTGGTGCGCCGCCTCGCGATAGCTCAGCCAGCTTCCGTCTTCCTTGCGTCGCCACGAGCCGAGATGCACTTCATATATCGCCATCGGGCGGTTGAGCGCCTGCGTTGCTTCGCGCCGCGCCATCCAGTCCGCGTCTCCCCACTCGTAAGTGAGGTCGGCGACGACCGAGGCGTTGGCCGGGCGCAGTTCGCTGGCGAAGGCGTAGGGATCGCTTTTTTCCAGCCGCAGGCCGCCATTCTGCGAGCGCAGCGCATAGCGGTAGATCGCGCCTTCGGTCAGGCCGGGAATGAAGATTTCCCAGACGCCACTCAGGCCATGACGGCGCATGCCGTGAACGCGGGTATCCCAGTCGTTGAACGCGCCGACGACGCTGACCTGATAGGCGTTGGGAGCCCATACGGCAAAGCTGACGCCGCGCACGCCGTCAACCTCGCGCAGGTGCGCGCCGAATTTTTGATAACTGTCGAGCAGGTTGCCCTCGCTGAAAAGATGGAGATCGTATTCCGTCAGCAGCGGGCCAAAGGCATAGGGATCGTCAATTCGCCGCGTCTGCCCATCCGGCGAGGTGGCTTCAAAATGATAGCGCAGCGTCGCCGCCGGGACATCGATAACCACTTCGTACAACCCTTCGTCGCGCAGGCGCTGCATCGGGTAACGCTGCCCATCTGCGGTCACGACAGTCAGGCTGTCCAGCCGTGGATAGAAGGCACAGATAACGGTTCGCCCATCGCCGGTCGCGTGCGGGCCGAGCAGATCGAAGGGCGCGCCATGATCGCCACGCAGAAAGGTTTCAATCGCTTCGGAATGTAGGGTCGCGGTCACGGTTTTTCCCTTCTCATGCGGCGTGTTGGCCAACGGCCCCCAATTCATAGGGCCTTATGCCCCCGCTGTTGCAAACAGGCGTATACTAAGGCGCGATTCAGTCCCTGCAGCTGCAGGGACTGAACGTGTTTATAGTGTCATACGGATTGACAGATTGCAAAAGCCGGCGCGTGGTATGGCCGGTCACGGCAAGGCAATCTGCCGGTCCTTAGGGCGGCTCCTGATCGCCGCCACCGAGGTTCTAAATGGATAGCACCATCTTTCGCCGCATCATCATTGGCGAAAAGCTGCCCACCAGTCAGGTACTTGAGCAGCGGCTGAGTAACACGAAAGCGCTGGCGATCTTTTCTTCAGACGCTCTGTCGTCGACGGCATACGCGACTGAAGCGATCATGCTCGTGCTGGTGGCGGCTGGCTCCGCAGCGCTGGGTGTCTCTCTGCCAATCGCGATTGGCATTGCCGCGCTGATGCTGCTTGTCGCGTTCTCCTACTATCAGACCATCCACGCCTATCCCAACGGGGGTGGCGCGTACATTGTTTCCAAAGACAATCTTGGTATCCGCGCGGGTCTGCTTGCAGGCGCGGCGCTGCTCATCGACTACATCCTGACGGTGGCGGTCAGCGTTTCGGCGGGTGTCGCGGCACTGACCTCGGCCTTCCCCGAGCTCACCGGCTTTCGCGTCCAGATTGCCATCGTCATCGTCGCCTTTATTACGGTGATGAACCTGCGCGGTGTCCGCGAAAGCGGGACGTTTTTTGCGATTCCCACCTACGCGTTCATCATCGGCATTTTCCTGATGCTCGGCGTCGGTCTTGTGCGCCTGCTCACGGGCGCGATCCCGGACGCCGCGCCGATTGCCGGCGAGCCGCTGGAGCCAACGGCTATCCATACGCTCACGTTGTTTCTGGTGCTGCGCGCCTTTGCGGGCGGCTGTACGGCTATGACGGGTATTGAAGCCATCTCGAACGGCGTGCCTGCCTTCAAGTCGCCTGAGAGTCACAACGCCGGCAAGACGCTGATCGCGATGGTGCTCATCCTGTCGACGATGTTCATCGGCATCACGTTTCTCGCCAATCATTTTCCCATCGAAGTGACGGCGGAAGAGGGCCACACCACCGTGCTGTCACAGATTGCGCGCAACGTGTTTGGCGAGAACACGCCGCTGTTCTATTACATCCAGTTTGCCACTCTGTTCATTCTGTCGCTGGCGGCGAATACCGCTTTTGCCGGTTTCCCACGACTGGCATCCCTGATTTCCGAGGATCGCTATCTGCCGCGCCAGTTGACGAACCTTGGTGACCGCCTCGTTTTCAGCAATGGGATTATCGCGCTGGCGGTACTGGCTTCGCTGCTCATTATTGCCTTCGGCGCGCGCGAGCATCGTATGCTCCCGTTGTACGCTGTTGGCGTCTTTCTGAGCTTCACGCTGTCGCAGGCGGGCATGGTTATCCACTGGCTTAAGGAACAGGACAAGCCCGGGTTCGAGCCGACATTTGGCTGGCGTCTGCGCATGTTCCTCAATGCCTTCGGCGCTGTCTGCACGTTCATCGTGCTGGTAATCCTGCTGGTCACCAAGTTCGCCGAAGGGGCATGGCTGGTCGCCGTGGCGATTCCGCTGCTGGTGTGGATGTTCGTGGCCATCCACCGGCATTACGAGATCGTGGCGCGTTCCCTGTCGCTCGACGGCATCACGCCTTATCCGCTATCGACCCGCGCGGTAAGCGCGCATAGCAACGTGCCGGTCACGGTGCTGCTCAACAGCCTCAATCGCGCCTCGCTGCAGGCGCTGGAATACGCCATTCGCCTTTCCGATGACGTGCGCGCCGTGACAATCGAGGCCGAACCGCAGACGACGTGGCGGCTGAAGGAGCGCTGGCGGCAATGGGGGCTGGAGATCCCGCTCGACATTATCGAGTCGCCCTATCGCGAGATTGGCGCGCCGCTGATTCAGTATCTGCACGCGCGCGATGAGGCATCGCCGTATAACGTGCCGACAACGGTCGTCATGCCGGAGTTCGTCGTCGGTCACTGGTGGGAACGGTTTTTGCACAACCAGACGGCGGTCGCCGTTCGCGCGGCGCTCTATCACGATCAGATTCAGAAAGGGCGCGGACGCCCGGTGCTGACCGTGCCCTACCGCATCGGCGATGAGTTGTACGAGCCGGTGCTGCGACCGGCGTCGGGAACAATCTGAGCGAAAGCGCTCCACTGCCATAGCCTGCGAGCGCTGCGCGCCGTGCGCTCATCGCAGGCCGGGGCGAGGTCTACGGCAGCCGGAACCAGAAGCGGCTTCCGGCGCCGTAGGTGCTTTCGACGCCGATCTGTCCGTTGTGCAATTCGACGATGCGCTTGCAGATCGACAGGCCCAGACCGGTGCTGCCTTCATCGCCGGTTGGCCGGGTACTGATGCGCTGGAACTCGCCGAAAAGCCGTTCCTGTTCCTCGGCTTTGATCCCCTGACCCTGATCCTGTACGGCGAACTCAAGCTGGTTGTTTACGCGGCGAACGATCAGCCAGACGGTCGTATCGGGGTAGGAATACTTAAAAGCGTTGCTGAGCAGGTTATTCAGCACCTGTTCGATGCGCCGGGGGTCGAAGGTCCATTCGCGCACGTCGGGCGCGATGTCGGTTTCCAGCTGGATCGCCTTCTTTTCGCCCATGTGCCGGTTGAGCTTGGCGACCCGCTCGACAAACTGGGCAATGTCGACCGTCTGCGGGTTGAGCGCCAACTGCCCGGTTTCAATGGTGGTGATATCCAGCAGGTCGTTGAGCAGGTTGAGCATGTCCTGCGTCGTCTCGTCGATGATGGTCAGGAATTCTTCATAGCTGGAAACGTCTGCCCTGCCGGTGAGCATGAGGTCGGTGAAGCCGCGAATGGCCGCCAGCGGGGTTCGCAGATCGTGGGCGGCGATACCCATGAAGCGATCCTTCTGTTCGTTCAGGGCCCGCAGCCGCTCGTTGGCTTCCGCCAGTTCGGCGGTGCGCTCGCGCACGCGCGCTTCCAGCATGGCGTTTGCCTGCTTAAGCTCCTCCACCAGCCGGCGGTTCTGCACGATCAGTTCGTAGCGTTCGAACGCCTCGCGCACGATCGTTTCCAGTTCGACGGCGTCCCACGGTTTGGTGATATAGCGGTAGATATTGCCGTCGTTGATGGCTTCGATCACGGCGCGGATGTCGGAATAGCCGGTCAGGAGCAGGCGAATGGCATCGGGATATTCGGTTTTGACACGCTTGAAAAATTCCGAACCCGTCATCCCCGGCATGCGCTGGTCGGAGATGATGACGTGAACCGGCACTCGCGTCATGATCTCATACGCTTCCTCGGCGCTGGAGGCGATATACACGGTGTAGTAGCGCCGGAACTGCCTCCGCAGCGCCTTGAGGATTTCTTCCTCGTCGTCAATGATGAGCAGCGTCGGAGTTTCTGAGGTCGAGGCCAGCCGTGTTTCAGCCGGTAGCGCTTCCGTTGCCATGGCGAACAACATCCTGTGGCAGTCTGATCGTAAACGTTGTGCCGCGACCGGGCGACGAGTCGACCGTGATCGTCCCGCCGTGAAGCTCGGTCACGATCTTGTACGCGATGCTGAGGCCCAGACCCGTGCCCTGCCCGACCGGCTTGGTCGTGAAGAACGGATCGAAGACCTTGTCCATGATTTCCGCCGGAATACCGGCGCCGCTGTCGGTGAAGGTCAGCACGACGTCATCGCCATCCTGACGGCCGCGAATAGCCAGCGAGCCATGCCCGTCAATCGCCTGTGATGCATTGATGATGATATTGAGAAACGCCTGATTCAACTGGGCCGCGTAGCAGCGGATGGGCGGCACGCCGTCGAGGTCGAGCGTGACGGCGACGCGATCGCCGAGGCTGGGCTGCGCGATCACAAGCGTGCTTTCCAGACTTTCGCGCAGGTCAACGACGTTCACGTCGCTTTCGTCCAGCCGTGAAAACGAGCGCAGCGACTCGACGATCTTACGCACGCGCGTCATGCCGTCGAACGAGGCGCGGAACAGGTCGACCACATCTCCACGTATAAAATCGAGGTCATAGCGCTGGCGAATGTCCCGAACCATCGCCTGCTGCTCGGCGCTGCCGTTCTGGCTGATCAGCATTTCCAGTTCGTTGAACGCGCCAAGCACCTGATCGACCATCTGGCGCATACTGTGTAAATTGCTGTTCACAAACGAGATTGGGTTGTTGATCTCGTGGGCGACGCCGGCTGTCAGCTGGCCAAGGGCGTTCATCTTCTCCGAATGGATGAGCATGGCCTGGGTTTCGCGCAGTTCATCGAGCGTGCGCTGCAAACGGCTGTGCTCAAGCGCGATTTCGCGCTGCAGCTTGCTGATCTCGCCGTTCAACTGCATGACCTCGGTGTTGACCGCCATGAGTTCCTCGACGTCGTAGGCGGCGAGCAACAGCAGATGGCCCTGCTTGCGCCGGATTTCGCCGACGACCGAGCGCAGCGAATTGGCTGCGAAGGTCATGCGGCCGCTGAAGAGCAGTTCGCCTTCCACATCCTGATGCAACGTGTCGAAGGCCGGCGCAAGCAACTCGTCGGCCAGCGAAACCGGGCCGGCAGCGCCTCCCATCAACTGGCGCAGGCTGTCGCTGGCGTAGATCAGCTCGCCGCTGGGCCGCGCCAGCCCGATCACGACCGCGGTGCTGCGCTGCAAAAACGCCCAGATTTCTTCGCCCCATGTAGCAAACAAGGCTGGCGGTAGCTGGATCAAACGTCCACCCCGTAGTGTGACCGCGCGAATGTTACAGGTTGTCTGTCAATAATACCGCGTTACGCCAGAGCCGCCAGTGGAAACCGCGTTCCCGGCCCTCGCCTCAACATCGGCAGCTTTGGGAGCGCGAGCCGGGACTGCGCAAGGTTCGCGTTGTTTGAAAGCAGGAGCATTGTGCCCTCTCCGAATCAAAAACCGGAAGAGTGTAGAGAGGGCGGGGGATGCAGTCGCTATCGCTTTACGATGACATGCACCTCGCCGGGGCCGTGGACGCCGAGCACGAGCGCCATTTCAATGTCGCCCGTGCGGCTGGGGCCGGTGATGAAACACAGGTTGCTGCTGTTGCGGATGGCCGGCATGCCCTTTGCCCGTTCGGCCGCAAGCCACGACTCAAGCCGCGGCACGAACTGATCCAGCGTGACGACCGCGATCAACACCGGCGGCAGGATCGACGGCGTGCGGCCCTTGCCCGGAGCGGTGCTCAGGATGAGCGTGCCGGTCGTCGCGGCGACCGCGTCCGCACTGATGATGCCTGCGCCCGCTTTTTCGATCAGTTCGGCGTGTTCGGCGCGGCCTTCGGCGTGCAGGTCGGGAAAGGTGATGCGGCAGCCGCCGGCGCGCAGGGCGTCTTCCAGCCCGGCAACCGGAATGTACTGGAAATCCCACGCGAGGACATGATCGACGTTGAATTGCTGTAGCAGCGCCTGAACCTGAGCAATCGCCGCCGCGTCGCTCTCGACCGGATAGACGTGGCCGGACAGCCGTTCCAGCTCCTGAGTAAAGCGGGCCAGCAGCCCGTCGGGAGACGTGTCTTCAATCTCGGTGACGGGCAGGTATTCGGCGGGGCGCGGGGGCGCATCCGGAAACGGTCGGCGGGCGGCGCGCAGCCGGTTGAGAATGATGTCACGAGAAGAGGTCATGATGTTTCCAGTCCTTGCTGTCGCACGCTAGTCTCGTGTTTCGCGGTTCTCGCGCCACCAGTCGTGGAACGACTTTTCAGCCGGCGGCGGGAAGTCGCGGTTCTGCGTCCAGCCGCTGAACGGATAGGGCAGCGCCTTGATCGTGCCATCCGGGTTGCGCGGCGCGAGTTTATCCGCCGCCGCGCTGACGGCCTTGCCGCCCATCTGGAACAACAGCGGGTGGCTGAAGCCGAAGGCGTAGGCCTTCATGCCAAGCTGCCAGAAAAGCTCTTGCTCGCCCTGCAGATCGCGCCGCAGCGAAATCAGCATGTCGGGGATGTTGATATCCACCGGGCAGGTCATCTTGCACGCGCCACAAAGACTGCCGAGAACGGCAGCGGCGAGGCGTTTTCCTTGCCCTTGAACAGCGGCGTCAGCACTGAGCCGATGGGGCCGGGATAGACCGAGCCGTAACTATGCCCGCCGACGTTCTGATAGACCGGGCAGACGTTCAGGCACGCGCCACAGCGAATGCAGGCCAGCGCCTCGGCATATTCGGTCGCGTAGATATTGCTGCGCCCGTTATCCACCAGAATCAGGTACATCTCTTTCGGGCCGTCGCCTTCACCCTGCGTCGGGCCGTTGAAGATGTTGACGTAGACGGTGAGGCGCTGGCCCGTGCCGTTGCGCGCCAGCAACTGCACCAGCGTGATGAAGTCTTCCCACGTCGGGATGACCTTCTCGATGCCGACCATGGCGATGTGCACAGGCGGCATACCTGTTGAGAGTCTGCCGTTGCCCTCGTTGGTGACGATCACAATCGTGCCGGTTTCGGCGATCAGGAAGTTGCCGCCGCTCATGCCGAAGTCGGCTTCGAGATATTTCCGGCGCAGCGTCTTACGGGCATAGGCCGTCATGTCGCCCGGCTCGTCGGTATACGGCATGCCGAGCTTTTCCATGAAGATGTCGCGCACGGCCTCTTTGGTGCGGTGCATGACCGGCATGATGATGTGACTGGGATGGTCGCCGGAAATCTGCACGATGAACTCGCCCAGATCGGTTTCGATCATCTCGATACCGTTCTCGGCAAACGCCTGCTGCAACCCGGTTTCCTCGGTGACCATTGACTTCGATTTCACGCCGCGCTTGAGGTTTTTCGCCTTGCAGATGTCGATGACGTGCTGGTTGGCTTCCGCGTCGTCTTTGGCCCACAGGACATGCACGCCCTTGGCCGTCAGGTTCTTTTCCAGCAACTCCAGCAGTTCCGGCAGGTCTGCCAGCGCGCGCAGGCGAGCGCCCCGCGCCTGCTGGCGCAGCGCCTCGGCATGAGGCAGTTCGCCCATCGCCATGTCGCGGTTGCGCGTCACCGTTCCGGTAGCGCGGTCGAGCGCGGTCTGTAGCTGGATGTCCTGAAGGGCAATGGTGGCGGACTGTAAAAACTGTTTGGGATTCAGGTCCATCGCGTTGTTTCCACGTAAATTTCTTGATGTGGGCCGATTGTAACACTGCGGCGCAGGCGGGGCGAAACGAGATGGCCCTCACGCGCGTAAATGCGAACGCAGCCAATCGACCGTGCGCGCCCACGCATCCTGCGCCGCGCTGACGGAATAGGCTTCCTGCCGCGTGTCGTTGAAGAAAGCATGGCCGACGCCGGGATAAACCACCAGTTCGTGCTGAATCGGCGTGTTACGCAGGTCGGTGTCCAGCTTGCGCTGCTTTTCCAGCACGCCGGTGTCCTTTTCGCCGACGATGTTGAGGATGGCGACCTCGCGGTTGGTGAAGTCCTCTGCCGCGGGCGCGGAACCGCCGTAAAATGCCACGACCGCGCCGACTTCGGGGATGCGCGCCGCGCTGTGCAGCGCCAGACCGCCACCCATGCAAAAGCCGATGATGCCGATTTTCTTCGGCGCGACCATCTCCAGACCGGCAAGATATTCGACCGCCGCGCGAATCTCCTCGATGGCGCGGGCGCGATCCAGTTCCATCGCTTTCTTGCGCGCTTCATCGGGTTCGATGGCAATCGCGCCGTGATACAGGTCGGGCGCAAGCGCAACGGCCGGGATGCCGGCCACGCGCCGGGTGACGTCCTGAATGTGTGCGTTCACGCCCCACCATTCCTGAATGACGATCACGCCCATGTACTGCCCGTCGGCTTCCGGGCGCGACAGGTAGCCGCGAAGGGCCTCGCCATTGGTCGCGTAGGTGACAAACTCGGAAAGCATCGCCTTCTCCTTGATCCACTTGTTGTCGCGAGTATAACGTAATTTATTTCAGGTTGCCGCATGCGCGTTTCGCGCCGGAGTTGAGTACAATCGACCCACACCACAAGAGGAGAAAAACCATGCAAGCCGATTACCAGAAGCGGCAGTCTGCGCTCAACGCCGTGCTCGACGCCAAAGAACTGGACGCGATTGCCATTGTTCCCGGCGCAAACCTGATTTATTTCACCGGGCTGCACGCGCATTTGTCCGAGCGCCCGATTATTGCCCTGTTCAACCGCGAGGGCCTGTCGATCATCATGCCGCAGCTTGAGATGCCGAAGGTCGCGGAACGCCCCGACCTTGAGGCGCGAGTCTTCCCGTGGAACGATGTCGATGGGTACGAAGGCGCGTTCGCTGAAGCCGTGGAGGCGCTTGGCCTGCGTGGTGGACGGCTCGGCGTCGATGGCATGACGATGCGCGTCACCGAAATGCTGGCGTTTCAGCGCGTCGATAGCAGTATTCGTGTTGAACCTGTCGAGCGCGATCTCATTCGTATTCGCGCCCGCAAGCAGCCCGACGAAATCGAGGCCATGCGCCGGGCGATCAAAATCAGCGAGCAGGCGCTGGCGCAGTTGCTGGAGTGGGTGCGTCCCGGCATGACCGAGCGCGAGATTGCCGCGCGGCTGTCGACCGAGCAACTGGAACTCGGCGGCGAGGGTGAATCGTTCGGCACGATGGTGCAAACGGGGCCAAACAGCGCCAACCCGCACGGCGCGGTGAGCAATCGCGCCTTGCAGGAGAACGAGTTTTTGCTGATCGACTTCGGCTGCCTTGTCGATGGCTATCCGTCCGATATCACGCGCACTTTCTGTTTGGGCGAGCCGAGCGCCGAAATGCAACGCATTTTCGATACGGTGGTGCGCGCCAACGAAGCGGCCCGCGCGGCAGTGAAACCCGGCGTGCCGATGGGCGAAATCGACCGCGCCGCCCGCGACGTGATTGACGCTGCCGGATACGGCGAGTATTTCATCCACCGCACGGGCCACGGCCTTGGGCTGGACGTCCACGAGCCGATCCCGCAGATCGCCGCTGGCGTGTCCGATCCGCTGGAACCGGGTATGACGTTCACCATCGAACCGGGCATCTACATTCCCGGTCTGGGCGGCGTGCGCGTCGAGGATAACGTTGTCGTGACGGAGAACGGCGTCGACGTGCTAACCAGCTTCCCGCGGGAGCTGGTGATTAAGCGGTAGGAAGTAAATTTCATAAACTACATCGGGGAAACATATTAACTAAATCCTCCCCGATGTAGCACTTTTTGCTGTATTAGTAATTTTGTTAGTGGCTTTATTCCCAATATAGGTTAAAGGAAGCTTTTATAGTTCGCTTCAATATTTACTTTCTTCGCTTTTCCACTTGCTTTTTCCAATCAAGTTAGTAATACGCCAGTCCGCGTTTCACACACCGCAACCTCCCTGAAAAACGTAAATTTTTCCCTTAAAGAGATTAATAGATAAGAAATCGCTCGTCACAAGTGATAATATAAATTAACAGTTCTGATACTTGAGTTGCTTCCCTGTGAGGAACTACTATGTCGAAGTTTCGAAAAGCTATACTTCTGTTTATCGTTATCAGTGCGTTCGCTATGCCTACGCTCGCTCAAGAAGGGATGGAGTTACCACCTTGCCCGGATGGAGTAGTCGAGCAACTCAATGAGCAAGTGTCGTATCTAACGGCAGGTGCGCGAGCATCGCAAGACCCGTTTGGGCCAGCGATCGATGCTGTTCGCATCCGCCGTTTGTTTTGGAACGAAATCCTCCCGACGTATCCCCTTTGCACCGAGGTTGTTGTAGCTGCCATTGTGAATGGTAGGCTACTGGATGAGTGGGCTACTCGACTGCTCGCAGATGCTGCGGGGCGTGATGATTTACTTGAAGAAGCCGAAGCTGAACTGGATCGTATCGATTTACTCATTGAGAATTTGAGTACAACAAGTCTCAAGGAGTTTATTGGCGCGAATGAGACCTCGATTGAAGACAGGCCGTTCATGACGCCAGGAGAAGTTCATGATGCAATAGGGCCTGCTGTCAGTGAGGCTGCATCAATTGTGACGTTGCCTGAAAGCGAGCAGTTTTCAGTTATCGTTAACGGCAATGTCAATTTGCGCGAATGCGCGGGGACTCACTGTGCTGTGGTCGGCACAGCTACCAATGGCTCTGTGCTAACCGTATTGGCTGCGGAGCAGGGCACAGATGGAGAGTGGTATCTGGTCAGGCGTAACGATGGCTCAACCGCTTATATTGCCTCATGGCTCACAACACGTGGTCCTGACGCTATGATCTCAACCGATGAAGCCTATACTGACTTGGCAACCATGTGTATTGTAGCATTCGACATTAAACGTGGTAACACGGATATAAATGTCATTCTAGCCGGTGATGGACGCAATCAGGTTATCGTCGATCTGTTTAAACCGAACCAAACAACCGCTGTACGTGTCAACGCACAGTATGACAAGACTTTCATTGACACGGGGGATCCTTACATTCATCAGACCTATCGCTGGAGTGAATACTGGCCGACTGGTGTTTACCAACTGGAAATAAGCCGAGGTGGCGAGACCACACGTCTGGCTTGGGAACTTGAACGCCAAGGTGAGTACAATATCTTTGTGTATTGTCAGTAACGACAAGCGTACCTAAGCTATACCGCTAGATGCGGCAAGGGCGACTTTTCAAGCGCAATACTGTGCAAAGTCGCCCTTGTTACTTATCAGCTCAACCGCCGCTTAAGCCACATGCCCCACAGCATGGGGCGCGACAGCAGCCACAGCAGCCCCGCGCGTATGACGCCGTGATGCTGGCGCGTGTACACGATCAGGTCGCGGAAGTAGATGCGTTTGGCGTTCCAGTTGCCGGTGGCGGAGTTCTCGCGGTGGATGATGCGCGCCGACGGCAGGAAATAGAATTTGCGCGGCTGCACGCGGCGGCCCAGATCATCTTCCGGGAAGTAGAGCAGCAAATCCTCGTTCAGCAGCCAGTCGCCGCGCCGCCCCAGAATGCAGGAACCGGGCACGACCTCGACCTCAAGCCCGGTGTCGCGCTGCCAGCCCGCGTACCAGTGTCGCGCGTTTAGCTTTGCGCGTTGCCCCGGCAGCAGCCAGCCGAGCGGCGTGTGGTTGAGCAGCAGATAGGCATAGGTCGGCAGGCGCGAGCAGGTGTGTTGCACGACGCCGTCGGGATAGCGAAGCTGCGCCGTCACGCCCGCGTATTCGGGATGCGCGTCTGCGAATTCAACCAGCGCCGCCAGTGCTTCCGGCGGCGCGATGGTGTCGGGATTGAGCAGCAGCACGAACTCGCGCGTTGCCGCCTTCAGGCCGAGGTTGTTGCCGCCGGTAAACCACGTGTTTCGCCCCGGTGCCAGCAGCCTGATCGCCGGAAACGACTCGCGGATCATCTCAACACTGCCATCTGTCGAAGCGTTGTCAACGACGATGATCTCCGGCAGCGGCCGGCATTCGTGCAGCGCCGCGAGGCACAGGCGAAGGTCTTCGCGCGTGTTGTAGTTGACGATGATGATCGACAGGCGGCTGAAAGCGTCGGCGTTCAAAACGGCATTTCCCGGTGGCAGTAGCGGGAATCAGCCCGGTTTGCGGGCGACGACCAGCGTCGTGAAGTTGAACGCCCATGGCAGCACGACGCGAAAGATCTGGCCCAGCGCTTCCGCCAGCGTTGAGGTGCGGTAATAGCCTTCGTGCCGGAACGGGCCACCCAATCCCCACAGGGTAAAGGAATGGCTGGTCGGCGCGACGAGCTGGATGATGAAGCCCGCCTCCGTCACCGCGCTTTCCAGTTGCTTGCGGGTGTAGGTGCTCTCGTAGAACGAATCGTCGGTCAGCAGCGATTCGCCGCGCAGACGGCGACGCAGCCTGACCAGACGATGCACGACGTTCGGATAGGGGATCGTCAGCACCAGCGTTCCACCGGGCCGCAGCGCACGGTAAGCCTCGGCCAGCGCCGGCCCCATGCCCTGCTCGAAATGCTCCAGCACGCCGAACGACAGATACGCTCCAAGGGAATTATCGGCGCACGGCAGCGCGTGGACATCGCCCGCGAATAGCGTCAGCGATGGGTCGTAGGCGCGCGAGGTCTGGAGCGCGTTTTCGGCGTAATCCATGCCGATGACATGGAAACCCATGCCGCGCAGCGTGACGACAATCGCGCTCAGCCCGCTGCCCGCTTCGAGGATGATGCCATCTTTCGGCAGGTAGGGCGTGTACATCTCAATGGTCGCAATCGAACGGGAGTAACGCGCCGTCTCAAGTTCGAGTTCGACGGACGCGTTATCCCAGATTTGCTCCCACGCTTTGCGAGTTGTCTGATAGCGGTCGGTCTGTTCTGGTGGCGCGTCTGCCATAAGTCCGTCCTACAGCGGTTGCGGCTTCTACTATAGCAGGCAACGCGCCTGTGACAACGGAAGGTTCGCCGCAGGGCCATTGTCAGTTGGCCAAACGCGGGTAGCATCGTCTCGGCATCGACTGCTACGAAGAGGACAATCCACGCTCATGGAGCCAGCGAACGATGGCGTCGCGGGTGGCGTCCGGGGCGGTGTGGGGAAAGAGATGCCCCGCGCCCTCGATTTCGACCAGCTCCGCGCCGGGCAGGACCCGGCAGAATGCCCGCGCTGAAGCAGCGGTAAAGATATGACTCGTCGCGCCGCGGATGGCCAGTACGGGCAGCCCGGCGGGGATGCGTTTCAACAACGACCATGGCCGGGTATAGAGCGTGCGGTAGAGCTGCGCTTCCCACTCGCGCGACCATGCCAGTTCCAGCCCGTCGCCGTTTGCTGCCGGGCGCAACATGCTCTCCACATACAGACGCAGCGCCGCGTCGGGCCAGTCGTGGAACAGCGGTTTGCCACGCCAGTAGTTGAACGCTTCATCGTGGCTGGCAAAACGGTGACGCCGCCGCAACGCGCCCTGTACCAGCGGCAGGCGACCGCCAAGCCCGACCGCCTGTAACAGCCGCGCGCCGAGCAGGAACCACGGCGGCAGCAGCGGCGGATCGAGCAGGATCACGGCGCGGAAGCAGCCGGACGCGTCGACGGGGGGCAGCCGCGAGATGATGCCGCCGAGAGGGTGGGCAACCCCGCTGACCTTGCGCAGGTTGTTCTGATCC
>QGUR01000411.1 GCA_003242205.1 Chloroflexota bacterium
CATTGAGCCAAAACCCCCCATCCCCGCTTCGACTTCGCCACGCCGTCCCCGACCAGCGAAACGCCCCGCCCCCTGTTGAGGACGATCCTGACGCTCACGCACTTCGCGCACGTCTTCAATCGGGCGCTGCGCTTCGGCGGCGCGAGCCAGGCGAATAGCGGCAGCAGCGATTTCACGCGGAGCGTAGCCTGCGTTTTCCATCGCCTCGACGATCGCCAGTTCGTCGTCCAGCGTGCCGGTTTCCATATGCTGTGCCAGCGCGGTCGTGAAGCGGGTATCACGGCGGGCACGAATGTCGTCCGCCGACGGCAGCGTAGCCCGCATGATCTGCTGGCGCGTATACTGCTCAATCGTCCGCAGCCAGCGCCCCTCACGCGGCGTCACCAGCGTGATGGCAATGCCTTCACGCCCGGCGCGGCCCGTGCGGCCCACACGGTGCACGTAGTCCTCAGGGTCCTGCGGCATGTCGAAGTTGATAACATGCGACACGCTGGGAATATCGACGCCGCGCGCAACCACATCGGTCGCCACGAGGAAGGTAACGATGCCGTTGCGGAAGCGGCGCAGCACGGTTTCGCGTACATCCTGGCTCAGATCGCCATTCAGCGCTTCGGCACGGAAGCCGCGCGCGTTCAGCGCCTCGGCAATCTCGCCCGTGCGTACCTTTGTGCGGGCGAAGATCAGCGCGCTGGTGATGTCCTCGACTTCCAGCAACCGCGCGAGAGCGGGGAGCTTGGAAGCCTCGTTGACCATGTAGTAGCGCTGCTCGATCTGCGGAACGGTCAGCGCCTTGGTCTGAATCGTCACCGTCACCGGATCGTGCAGGTAACGCTCGGCCAGATGGCGAACCGGCTCCGGCATCGTCGCGGAGAACAGGGCGGTCTGGCGCGTCGGCGGCGTCTGCGCCAGAATGCGCTCGACGTCTTCGATAAAGCCCATCTTGAGCATTTCATCGGCTTCGTCGAGCACGAGATAGCGCACGTTACTGAGATCGAGCACACCGCGCTCCATCAGGTCGATGAGACGCCCTGGCGTGCCGACCACGACATCAACACCCGACGCCAGACGGCGCATCTGGCGGTCATAGGAAGAACCGCCGTAGATGGCCAGCACCGACAGCTTCAAATGGCGACTGTAGTCATAGATGGCCTGCGAAACCTGCAGCGCAAGCTCGCGGGTGGGGGTCAGAACCAGGCCCTGAACGATCCCCGACCGTTCGCCGATACCTTGCAGCATCGGCAGCGCGAACGCCGCCGTCTTGCCTGTACCGGTCTGCGCCTGGCCTATCACATCACGCCCTTCTAGCAGTGCCGGAATGGCCTGCGTCTGAATGGGCGTGGGGGCGTCAAAGCCCAACTCGGTTACTGCCTGAACCAACTCGGGTTGCAGGCCGAGTGCGTCAAAACTCTGTTGCATGGGTACTCCTACCATAGAGAAACAAAAACCCCGCGAGGGTGCAGGGTTGATGTAGCACATGGCATCCCCGGAATATCCCATGCGCCACAACACGATGATGGCATTGTATCATAAATCATGCACGGTTCAATCCGCGCATGAGAACTCTAGCAAAGCTCTAATACAGCCGCCTACAGATGGAACGTTGCGCGGCATCCGCGCACGTTACGCGTTAGAGAACGGCCCGCGCGAGCAGCCAGACGGCCCACCCCAGCGCGATCATGAAGCCAAACCGCCCGTGAAGGCGCGCCGTACGCCCCTGCGCCTGATGCAGCAACTGCGTTTCGTCGCTTCGGGTGATGATGCCGGCGAGGCGCACGGCTTCGGGAATGGTGATACAGGCGACCAGCGCAGGCCACGGCGCGATCCCGGCCAGAACAAGCAGCACAAGCGACGCATACCCGCCGATGATCAGCAGGACGTAGATACTGCGCGCCTGGCGCGACCCGACAAGCACGGCCAGCGTGCGCTTGTTCGCGGCGCGGTCGGCATCGATATCGCGGATATTGTTGGCCAGCATGATAGCCGCCACCGTAAAGGCAATCGGCAGCGACGCCAACACGGGGACGATGCTCAGTTCGCGCGCCATGACGTAATACGCGCCGAGCACCATCAGCGGCCCCATGAAGATGAACACCGTCACTTCCCCCAGACCGTTATAGGCCAGCGGGAATGGCCCTGCCGTGTAGAGAATGACCACCAGCACGCCACCCAGACCGATCCACAGCAGCGGCGGGCCGCTTTGCGCCAGCAGCAACAGGCCGATGAGCGCGCCAAGCGTGACGGTGACGATTGCCCCGCGCAGCACCAGTTCCGGCGTCAACACCTGATTTTTGATGATCATGCCCTGCCCGGCGATCTTCAACTCATCAGCCCCGCGCCGGAAGTCGAAATATTCGTTGACGAGATTAGCCCCCGCCTGCAGGAACAACGCGCCCAGCAGCGCCAGCGCGAACTGCACCGGCAGAAACACGCCGTGATCGATGGCGATAACCGCCGCCAGCACCAGCGGGACATAAGTGGCCGTCAGCGTGCGCGGGCGGGAAGCGCGATACCACGCCGCGATTTGTGAACGAAGCTGCATCCTGCTCATCCGCGGAAACCTGCCTTCCGCGACATATCCCAATAAGCACCACAGCTAATGAGCATTCAATGAAACTTTCTTTCTAGGCGAAGCCGCAGGCGGTAATGTAGAATGGCTCCGTTTCATCCATCAAAGCTGCCACCCGATAGTCCCGGCGGCTTTATTCCAGAACAGGTTGAATTGCTCATGAAGCATGTACTGACCTTCGCGGCTGCCATCCTCCTTGTGCTGGCTGCGTGCAGCCCGGCTGCAACGCCAACGCCGACCAGCGCTCCACCTACCGAGGCCCCGCCGACCAAAGATGCTGGCGCTGCGGAAACAGAAACCGCGCCGGCTGATGAAGCGACTGAAACGGCAGAAGACACTCAGACCGAAGAAGCTGCGCTGGCAACGGAAGCCGCTACCGCCGCAGTTGCCGCTGCCACAGCCGAAAGCACGGCACAGGCTGTCGACGGCGAACCGCTGCGGATCGGCATGTTGCCCGTGATTAACGCGCTGCCGCTCTCTGTCGCTCAGGCAGAAGGATTTTACCAGGACGAAGGCGTCAATGTAGAGTTGGTTCAGTTCGGCAGCGCCATCGAACGCGAAACGGCGCTTCAGGCCGGCGCGATTCACGGCGAAAACACCGACCTGCAAAACGTCATTCTGCTGATCAACGGCGGCTTTGAAGTGCGCGCCGTGCGCTTCGACCCGCCGGCAACGCCGTATTTCTCGATCATCGCCGAGCCAGATACTGACATCGAAACGGTTGAAGATCTGGCGGGTGTCGAGATTGCCGTCGGTTTCAACACCATCATCGAATACCTCACATG
>QGUR01000412.1 GCA_003242205.1 Chloroflexota bacterium
CGCGGAAAGGGGGAACAGCCTTTAGCGCTCTTCCAGCGGAACCCAGGGCAGGTCCATGGGGCCGGTATAGAGCACGTCCGGGCGCACCAGACGGTTGTTCGCCTGCTGTTCCATGATGTGCGCCGTCCAGCCGGCAATGCGGCTCATGGCGAACAGCGGCGTGAACATGTCGATGTCGAGGCCGATCGTGTAGAGCACGATGGCGCTGTAGTAGTCGACGTTGGCGTACAGGTTGCGGTCGATGAAATACTGGTCGGAGCGCGCCCGCTTGTCGAGCCGGTCGGCGATTTCGAACCACTTCTTGGTATGCGCGGTTTCCGCGAGAGCGCGCGCCCGTTCGTAGAGCACCGCCGCGCGCGGATCGAGCGCCTTGTAAATCCGGTGGCCGATGCCCATAATGCGGCGCTTGCCGGTCTTGATGTTTTCCTCAAACCACCGGTCGACGTTTTCCGGCTCGCCGATTTCGAGGAACATCTTCATGGCCTCGGTATTTGCACCGCCGTGCGCCGGCCCTTTCAGCGTGCCGATGGCGCTGACGATCGCGCTGTGCATGTCGGAGCCGGTGCTGACCGTGGAGCGCGCCACGAAGGTGCTGGCGTTCATGCCGTGTTCGGTCAGCAGCACCATATAGGCGTTAATGGCGTCGTTTGCCGTTTTGTCATCGGCGTTGCCGGTCAGCATGTACATGAAGTTCTGCGCCAGCGTCAGGTCTTCGCGCGGGGCGATGGGCTCCTGCCCGCTGCGGATGCGCGGCCAGGCGGCGGTCAGCGTCGTGATTTGCCCGGTCAGGCGAACGGCTTTGCGGCGGTTCGCTTCCGGCGAATTGTCCTCGCCATCCGGATCGTACAGCGAGAGAGCCGAAGCCGCAGTACGCAGAACCGCCATCGGGTTGGCATCCTTTGGCAGGCTCTTCAGCATTTCGAGGACTGGCTCGGGTAGCACGGCGTTGCGGGCGATATCGGCGCGCAGCGCTTCGAGTTCGTCTTTCTTCGGCAGGCGGCCTTCCCAGAGCAGATAGACGACCTCTTCATAGAGGGCGTTGGCGGCCAGATCCTCAATCTTATAACCGCTGTAGATGAGCTTGCCTTCGGCCCCGTTGACCAGACTCAACCTTGACTCGTCGACAATAATGCCGTCGAGACCCTTATGAACTGTTGCTCCTGCAACCATTAGAAACTCCCTTTTACTACAAGACTCAGTAAAGGCCCGAAACCGGGCCAGTGCAGTAGATTCCCGAATATGCGCCTGAACGCGCCATGACCCAAGCGGCGCAAGGTTGTGCCGTTTGATAGGGAAAACACTGGGATTTAAGCGGACAACTGTGAAGAAGTATAACATCCGTCAAGCCCCTCAACAACGGAAAAGCGGCGCACGAGCGGTTTCAGTCCTATGGACTGGCCTTCGGTGGCATGACGGCTTCGCGCTACAATGCAGGGAGGAGCGCGACCATGACCACGATTACGTTAGAGCACGTCAGCAAGACTTTTGAACAGTGGGTTGGCGAAGAACCGGCGCAAGTGAAAGCGGTCGACGATGTCAGTCTGAAGATCGTGTCTGGAGACGTGCTGGCGATACTCGGGCCGTCGGGTTGCGGCAAATCGACGCTGCTGCGGATCGTCGCCGGGCTGACAGCGCCGGACGAAGGCGAGGTGCTCTACGATAACGTGCCCCTGCGCGATATTCCGTGGCGCGACCGGGGTGTGGGCATGGTCTTTCAGGACAGCGCGCTTATG
Organism: Chloroflexota bacterium; assembly: GCA_003242205.1. Taxonomy (GTDB): domain Bacteria; phylum Chloroflexota; class Anaerolineae; order Aggregatilineales; family Phototrophicaceae; genus ZC4RG36. The sequence continues at coordinate 1,734 of QGUR01000412.1, forward strand.
CCGCACTGGGAAGCGGGGAAGAGCGTCGGGTTTTTTCTCTGGCTACGCAAGCGTGAGCATGAAGTTCCGGCGCGGGTTTCGCGAATTTCCCAAATCACCGGCTTTGGTCTGGACCAACTGCTGGGGAAGCGCCCGGCGCATCTGTCGGGCGGCGAGCAGCAGCGTGTCGCCATCGCCAGAGCGCTGACCCGGGACCCGCGTGTGTTTCTGTTCGACGAGCCGTTCTCGAATCTCGATGCCAAGCTGCGTACGGCGGCGCGGGTTGAGCTAAAGCGGCTGTTGCAAGAGTTCCCGGTTACGTCGATTTACGTGACCCACGACCAGCACGAGGCGACGGCGCTGGCACACCGGATCGCGGTCATGCGGGAAGGCCGGCTTGTGCAGGTTGGAACCTATAACCAGCTTTACAGCAACCCGCGCAATCTGTTCGTGGCGACGTTCATCGGCACGCCGGCCATTAATCTATTCGAAGGCTTTGCGGTTGAGGCTCACTGGCGAGGCGAGAACTTCGGCGGGTTTCGCATTCGCAGCGATCTGGACGACGGAACGCGCGTCATTCTCGGCGTGCGGCCCGAACACGTTTTGCTCCGCGACGGCGGCGTGCAGGCGATCGTCGAAGAGGTCATCCCCTATTACGCCGAACGCTTCCAGTTGGTGCAGGTTCGCGCCGGGCGCGAACGCTGGCAACTGCTCGCGCCAATGGAACGGTCGATTCGCCCCGGCGATACCTGTTGCTGCGCGCTCGATGAAAGCGGGCTGCTGTTCTTCGACAGGAAAACGGGCCTTCGTATCGGCTGAATCAGGCGTGCGTTCTCAGTCGAAAATGATGAGATCGGCCAGCGCTTCCAGCGTGCGTGGCCCGATACCGTTCACGGCGTCGAGCGCTTCGAGATCGGCAAAGGGGCCATGCTCCTCGCGGTAGTCGATGATCGCCTGCGCCGTGACCGGGCCGATGCCGGGCAGCGTCAGCAATTCCTCAACCGTCGCGCGATTGATGGCGACCAATCCCGCCGTGTTGGCGGTCGGCAAGGCGGCTGCCTCCGCTTGCGCCGGCACGTGTACCTGATCGCCATCGCGCAACCGGGACGCCAGATTGACACGCGACAGATCGGCGTCGGCCAACGCGCCGCCTGCTGCGTCGATGGCATCCTGCACGCGGCTGGTGTATGGCAGCGTCAGCAGTTGGTTGCCGCCGGCGACCGCGCCGGTTACGTAAACGGTGATCGGGCCGGGCGTGTGCGTGGGCTGCGGCGTGGCGGTCGGCTGTGGGGGCAACACCTGAATGCTGACAGGTTGCGGCCGGGTGGCAAGCGCCAGAGCGACCGCGCCGGCAAAGGCGACGGCCAGCAGTGCCAGAGTCGCGATCAGAACGCGCGGGTTTTGTGGGGCTGATGGGGCGGTCATGGCGGCGGCGAACTTTCACAAACAGGTGAGCGCGACGACGACTGCCCTTCGGACGAGGGGCGGAGCCGGCGCGGAATAATAAACGGATCATGAACACTATAGTCAGTACGCCGGAAGGTTTCAAGCAATTCCGGGCTACTGACCAAACGGCAGGCGCAGCCAGTCCTCGCGCGGGCCGGCGGTATCGAGCACCAGAGCAAGATTGTCAATCG
>QGUR01000413.1 GCA_003242205.1 Chloroflexota bacterium
CTGGTGCCGGCGCCATTTTCACCAAACGGGAACGGGTTTGGTTGCGGCCTTCGAGAATATCGCTCAGGGCATGCGCCGGACGCAGAAAACGAGAACGCGCCTCATAGCGGCCCACACTGAGGAAAATGCGTTCAGGCAACCGTTCGGCGTTTGCGAAACGGGTTGGGATTTGAGTCAGTTGTTCCTGTGCCGGGCCTTTGCCCATCGGCGGCGAGATCATGAACAGGCTGGTGAAAACCGCCGGGTTGTTCAGCGCGGCGTGCGCCGCCGATGCCGCGCCCAAGGCCACGCCGCCGATGCCAATACGCGCCGAATCGACGCGGTAGCGCGTTTGCAGCAGCGGCAGCAGCTCGGTCAGCAGGAAGCCGTAGTGGCGGTCGTCACAGGCATATTCCCGGTGGCGCTCTTCCTGACTGCCGCTCTGGATCATGGCGATGATCGCCGGTTCCATACGGCGGTGCTTGATGAGCGCATCGGCAATGAACGGGGCCTGGAGCGGGCCAATCGCCCACTGGCCATCGTGCAGTACCAGCAGCGGATACGCCAGACCGGAGCCTTCATAGCCCGGCGGCGTATAAACCCACAGGCGGCGTCCGCTGAAGCCGACTTCGTCGCTATCAATCTGATGCTCGTAGACACGCCCGCGCGGGACGCGCGGCATGGCGTGCCAGTCTGGGAACGGGCGGGCGTTGTTCATCCGCAGCACGGACACGCTCATCTGCGGCGTCTCCATACGAAGCGGGTTGAGCGAATCGACTTCCCAGTAGCGAGCAACCCGGCCGATGACATCCGGCTCGTTCGCCAGCGGCGTCAGCGGATCGTTGATCGCCAGCATGTAGTCGAGCAGGTCGTCCGGCGCGAACTCCTGCGTCACATACCAGAAGGTCGTACCGGGAAGGTTGGTCATCATGGCGAAGGGCGGGTCGGCCTGAATGGTATCGAGGTTGAGCGCCGCGGTTTCGACATCCGGGCGGGAGAGGACAAAAGTCGCGCGGTTGCCTTCGATCCAGGGCCACTGCTTGCGCTCGGCAAGCAGCGCGTCGACCAGCTTTTGACGCTGCTCATCGCTTTCCGCCTGGAGCGCTTCCTGGAGAAAGGCGTTAAAGGACGTCCACTGCGACATTCGCTCCACTCCTGTAGTGATGGCTCTGCGCTGCTTGATTTTAGCATTGACCCGGTTTACGGGCCACGCGGCCCGGAGGACGAGCGCGGTTGGCGCTGTTTGCCTGTCATAACCCCTGCCAGTATACTGACTCCTGCAATTTCGCGGGCCATGCCGCCTGCAAACGTTGGAATCAGGATCAGTTTTCGCTCGGATAGGGTTAAGGAGCAGCCGTGCTTTCCTTAAAGAACATCTCTCTTGTCTCTGTAGCGTGCGTCATGCTGCTGCTTGGGGCATGCGCCGGGCAGGCAAACACATCGGCCAGCCAGCCGGAGGTAGAAAACGCGGCTGACATCAACGAGCAGGCTGTCGCGCAGGCTGCGGCCGTCGAAGTGGTCGCCGCGCAGCAGACGACCGAACCCGTGCCTTCGGAAGCGCCCGCCGGGATGCCGGTCAACGCGGACGGCGAAACGATCGTCGCGCGCGTCAACAGCGTCGAAATCCTCGAATCGGAGCTGAACCGCGCGCTGGCGCGCTATCAGAGCCAGATCGAAGTGCTCGACCTGAACGCGCTGCGTACCGACATCCTCAACTCGATGATCGAGCAAGTGCTGATCGAACAGGCGGCGGCTGCCCAGAACATCACCGTGAGCGATGCTGAAGTTCAGGCGGAAATCGACGCCAACATCCAGATTGCCGGCAGCCCCGAAGCGTGGCAGCAGTGGCTGGCGAACAATCTGTACACCGAGGAAGAGTTCCGCGAGACGCTGCGCGAAACGCTGATTACAGCCCGTATGCGCGACATCGTGACGCAGGGCATCCACGGCGACGTGCCACACGTACACGCGCGCCATATTCTGGTCGCTACCGAGGCGGAGGCCAATGAGCTGCTCGCTCGCATCAACAACGGCGAGGACTTCGGCGCGCTGGCAGCGGCGCATTCGAGCGACGTCACGACGCGCGAGCAGGGCGGTGATCTCGGCTGGTTCGCACAGGGCGAGCTGCTGGAGCCGTATCTGGCGGAAGTGGCATTTTCGCTGGAACCCGGACAGGTCGCCGGGCCGGTGGCGACCGCGCTCGGCTTTCATCTGATTCAAACGCTGGAAAAGGCCGACCGGCCGATTCCGGAAGAGAAACTGCCAATGGTGGCGCAAGGACAGTTCGAATTGTGGCTGGCAGGCCTGATTAGTCAGGCCACAATCGAAGTCTATTAACACCGTCGCAGTACGTTGAGGAGATCCATATGGGCGACGGCAGTAGCCGTATCTACAACATCATCAGTATCGTCTTTCTCCTGCTGACGATTGGCGTGCTGGCATTTGGCGTCTCGCGCTACATACAGGGAGCCCCACAGCGACCTGCGGTCGTCGTGCCTACGCTGATGGAACTGCCGACCGTGACGCCGACCTTTACCCCCAGCCGGACGTTGCCGCCGACATGGACACTGACGCCAACATGGACCAACACGCCGACGGAAACACCGACCGACGCACCGACGGCAACACCGACGCACACGCTGACCATGACGCCGACCGCGACGGAAACGCCGTCGCTGACGCCGACACCGTCGGACACGCCGACGATCACGCCAACGCCGTCACTCGAATTCTCGCCGACGCCGCTTGCAACCGACACGCCGCAGCCATCGCCGTTCCCGTTCGCGCTGCGAAACAACCAGATTGCGTTTACGAGCAATTTCGCCAACACCGCGGGCTGCCAGTGGCAGGGCTTTGGCGGCGTGGTCTTTGACCTCGGCGGGCGGCCCTTCAACGGCGTGCGCGTACACGTCTATGATGGCCAGACGGTCGATCTCTATACGGCCAGCGGCATGAACACGCTCTACGGTCTAGGCGGCTGGGAAATTCAGGTCGCAACCAGCATCAATAATCGTACATACTATGTCGAGCTGCAGTCCGCGGAAGGCACGGTCATCTCGCCGACGGTTCAGGTCACCTTCCCCGGAAGCTGCGATGGCAACCTGGCCCTCGTGCATTTTGAACAGACGAGGCCCTTCTGACCGCCGCGCGAGAGAAGGACAGGCGCGATGACGGACGAGGAAAAACGGCCCCCCGGCCCGGTACGGAGAGTTGGCCCGAAAGATCGCAAGAATCGCCTCGACTACGGCAAGCGGCTGTTTCCGCCGGAGACGCCGCTGCCGCTGGACCCGCCTCCGCCAGATGAGGGAGGCGAGCCGCTGCCCTTCGATGCGGCAACGTCGCAGGCGCAACGGGGCAGCAGTTTTTCCC
>QGUR01000414.1 GCA_003242205.1 Chloroflexota bacterium
GAGTAGGGTTCGAACTAGGGTTCGAACGGCACTTCGGATCGTGGAACGTCGGGTTCGACAAAGGTTTCAATGCCTCAATCGGCGTGAGTAGGGTTCGAACCCCTGTTTCTCGCGTAGTATAGCAGTGGTCAGCGGTGCTATGCAAGTGTTCTTATCCGTTACTACTAAATTTTTCCCGTAGGTGGCGAAATGAATTTGCGAGAGGCTCTCGCGTGGGGGCCGGTGTACTTCGCCTCTCGCAAATTTTGATGTTCGCGTGCCGGCGTGCTGCCGGGCCTCGCGCAGCACCCGCACGACGCCCGGCACATCCCCCGCCCCGATGGTTGATGCTAGCCTCGCCGGATCTGGCGCAGGATGCTTTCGTCCTTGATCTTGTGGTCGTTGGCCAGCAGCAGGATTTTGCTGATGACTTCCGACGTTTTGCTGTCGTTCTCGTCGGCAAATGGCAGGAACAGCCGTTCCCTGTCCTCCTTGCGGCGGTCGGGCACGATGCACAGGTAGTTCCCCGGCATGATATGAATGGCCGCGCTGCCGAGATGCACCCGGTACTGCGCCAGCCTGCCCTGCACGTAAGCGAAATGGCCCTCGGTCGTCACACCTTTCAGGCCGAGATCATCGAGCAGCGCGGCAACCAGTTCGGCGCGGCGGGCGTAGACTTCGTTCGACACCAGCCCGGCGGAACTGCGCTGGGCCACCGAGACGACCAGGTCGGCGTCGCGCATGACCTCGGAGAAGATCAGCGGCGGCACTTCCTCCAGCGGCACACGGTAGTGTTCGGGCGGTGTCCCGTCGAAAGCGGGCAGCGGATACGGCTCGAAATAGATGCGGTCGGTCGTCACCGGCTCGTCGCCGCCGAGGAAATACCGGGCATCCGGCAGGGCGAAAACGGCGCGCAGCCCCGGAAACAGCTTGTACGGCGTTGGCGCGTCATGATGCTCCAGCCGCCAGCCCCGCTGTGCGAACAGCCTGTTCGCTACCCGCGCGTCGATGACGTGCCCGGCGAAGCGGTTGGAATAGGTGCGCGTTTCCTGCTCGGCGGGCGTCAGTAGGTACAACTCGCGGAACGCCTGCTTCACGGGCTGCACAATCCTGCGCTGCACGATTTTGCGTTGCCATGCGGGCAGGACGCCGGCGTGGAAAAGATGATACGGGTGCGCGAGGCGCACCGGCCCGCGAACCGGCTCCGCGCGGTCGTCCAGATCGACCAGCGTCAGCGTTTTGCTGTCCAGCAGGCCAAAGCGGCCATTTTCGTCCTGCCAGATCAGCCGGTCGAGCATGGGCCGCGCAACCGGCAGGCGCAGTATCCGCGCCAAATCGGCGGGCGACACGGGTTCGCCGCTGGCGAGCAGGTTTTCGATGTAGCCCCGGCGCAGGCGCGACGCCTGCTGGCGCAGGCGGCTGGCGGCCTCCTTCGCCTCCTCGTATTCGGGCGTGCCGCGCACGTCCTTGGGGATCGACTTGAGCGTCCTGCCGCCGCGCTCGACCCGCAATTCGACCGACGTATCTTCAAGCGCCAGTTCCAGCGTGTACGGGCCGATCTCCCATGTGCGCCCCGGCGGCGCGATTTCCTCGGCGATGCGCGCTTCCATCGCCAGTTCCAGCCGGTCGGCATCGCCATAACCCGCAAGCTGGGCCAGATTGGCAAGCGCTGCCTGCACCGCCGCCGCATGGGTCTGCCGTCGCTGCGCGCCATACTTCTGCCCGTCACGCGCGATCTGCTGGAGCTTCAAATAGCGCTCCAGCACCTCCTCCTCGCCGCGTTCGAGCGGCAGCAGGCCATAGGCTTTGATCGCGATCTGAGAATGCTTGTTGAGGCTCTTCAAAACTTTATCCCGGTTCGCCCCTGCCGCTGCCTGCACCAGCAGCAGGGTATTCGGACACCGTCTGGCGCGCGAGAAAAGCCGCACGATTTCGCCCATCAGCGATTCGCCGGCCTGATCAATCGCCGCCGCCAGCGCAGCGACATCGACAACGCCGGAATCGGGATCGGGCGAGTTGGGCACATCGGAGTTCGTGTACCCTTCGCCGGTTTCGTAAGCGCGCGACGCAATGCGTTCGATCTGGTCGACCAGAGGCCAGCCGCTTTCCCACCCCAGCGCCTCGCAGATAACGCGGCGGGCAGGCGTGGCCACCGGCAGCAGGACTTTGAGCGCGCGGGCGGGCACGGCTTTGAGTTGCGCGATCATCTGCTGTCGCTCCTCCACGTCGGGCGGTTCGGCATCGCGCGCCTGCCCCAGCAACACCACCGCGCGCTCGACGTCATTCGACAGGTGGTACAAATCCAGAGTGAGCTTTTTAATCCCATATTGTTCGATGTATTTCGCCGCGAGGATCACCTTATCCGGCCCGCAAGGCCGGTCATCCGCGTTGGTGATCACGCCGGCGTTTTCAGGGGTAAGCGCGCCGGCGACTTCGTCGAGCAGCCGCTGGTTCCATCCGGCACGGGTATCCAGCGTCGTTTCATCGGGTTGAACCAGATGCAGTATGAATTCCGGCACTTTGCGGAGGATGCGCGGGTGGTTGAACGCGGCTGCGCGGTATTGATCGTAGTCCAGAATGCCGCGGCGTATGGCGATCAGCGCCAGCCCCTGAAGCTCGCTCTCCAGATTGAACAGCTGGTAGGCGGTGGACTGCATTTGTGACGCGAGCGCAATTGGGCCGTAGTTCAGGTCGCCGCGCAGCAGGCGCAGGACGAAAGCGTTGGTTTCCGCCGTCTCAGGCAGGCCCATCAGCAGGGTCAGGCATTCACGGGCGTTCGGGCTGAGGAAGTGGTTTCCTCCCGCTGATACCAGCCGCCTGTTGTAGCCCATCAGAACCGCCTCGTCCGATTCGAGCGGATTCCTGAGCATCAGGTTGAGACGGGCTTCCAATCGCCGGATCACGTCTGGCGGCGGATATTCGGCGAGGCACGCGCTCAGGATCAGGTACAACAGGCGCTCGTGAAGCACGGTTCCGTCGCGCATGCGCTCGGTATACGGCTTGAACCACAGCGCCGGGTTGAAGAGCATGTCCGCCGCCATGACGCCGAGCTTTTCCTCGCCGAAGCGCTCTCGCAGGCGGCGCAGCGATTCGACCATGCGCCCGTGAAAGGGATGTTCGACCTCGCGCAGCGCCTTCCAGCCGGCGTTGCGCCCCAGCGCAGCGCTCGCCTCGTACCATCCGGCCCAGACTTCATCCACCCAGCGCAGGATTTCGCCCTGTAGCTGCTCGACGTGGCGCTGGACGCCGGGCTTAAAGAGGAACATGCATCAGCCTCCGACGAGAGGAGTCATACGCAGAAAAGTCACTTTGGAGTTGTAGTCGAGCGTTTTAAAAAAATTAAAACTGCCAAAAA
>QGUR01000415.1 GCA_003242205.1 Chloroflexota bacterium
CGAAGTCGGTTTCACGCTCCGGGGACTGGGTGATGATCTCCCAGCCGAAGGCGCGCGCCTGCTCGACCGCGCCGTCCTGCACGGCGACGTGGAACGGACTGACCAGCGCAGGCGGTACGACCGCTACAGTCGGCGTGTCATCCTGCGCGGTGACAGCGCCGCCAAACGACAAAGCCAGCACAATCAGGGTAAAAACGAAGAAACGTCTTGTTGCCATAGCTGTGCTCTCCTTAGTCATTTGCTTGCATAAAGGACTAATTCGATCAACCCGCGTTGTGTGCCCGCATCACCTCCTTCGTTGCTGGTTATGACGTATCGGGGCTAGGTTGTCCGCTGGCGTTTGCGAATCGCGTCGAGCGCGACCGCGCCAACGATGATGAGGCCGACAACCACGCGGTGCCACATGGAGGGCACGTTGAACAGAACCAGCGCGTTGGTGACGACCGACATGATGAGTACGCCGATCAGCGTGCCCCACACGCCGCCCACACCGCCTGCCAGACTCGTGCCGCCGATCACCACGCCCGCGATGCCGTTCAGAGTGTAAGTTTCGCCGTTGGTATAGTTGCCGCTGTCGAGCCGGACGGCGAGGATGACTCCGGCTAGCGACGCGAGGAAGGCGCTGAGGCTGTAAATGCCGACCAGATAGCGGTCCACCTTGACGCCCGACAGCCGCGTCGCCGTTTCGTTGCCGCCGATGGCATAGGCATAGCGACCCAGCTTGGTGTAGCGCAGCACCAGCCAGGCGACGAAGTACACCAGCAGCATGATGATCGCCGGCATTGGCAGCGGCAGATCGCGGACCTGCACCAGCCAGCGGAGTTCGCTGGGTAGCGACTGCACAGGCGAGGCATTGGACAGCACCAGCGCCAGCCCTTGCAGGATACTCAGGCTGCCGAGCGTGACGATGAACGGCGTGATCTTGAGCCGGGTGATGATCAGGCCCTGAAGCGTTCCGTAAAGCGTGCCGATCGCTATTGCCAGCGGCACGGCAATCGCCGGAGCCACCAGCGGCAGATTCATGTTGTCGGGCGAGGCGAATCCCTTCCCGGTCATGAGGCCCGCGACGAGCACGCCGGTAAAGGCGACCATCGAGCCAACCGACAGGTCGATGCCGCTGGTGAGAATGACGAATGTCTGCCCGCAGGCGACGATGCCGACCAACGCCGCGTCCAGCAGGATCAGCCGCAGGTTAAGCGGGCTGATGACGTTTGGGTTGAACGCTGCCAGAACCGCGATCAGCAGCAACAGCACCAGCAACATGCCAACAGCCTGTGACGACAGTAGCTGTCGCAGGTTGATGCCGCTTTGAGGCAGGCGGCCCGCCAGCACGTCACCTCTATCCTGTTTAGTGGTTTCCGCCATTGCCATTCCCCGTTCCCGTTGCAAGGGTCATGATCTGTTCTTGCGAGATTTGGTCGCGTTCGAGGATTCCGGCGACGCGCCCTTCATGCATCACCAGCACCCGGTCGCTCATGCCGATGATTTCCGGCAGTTCTGACGAGATCATCAGAATGGCCATACCTTCAGCCGCCAGCCGGTTGATCAGGTTATAGATTTCGACTTTGGCTCCCACGTCGATGCCGCGCGTCGGTTCGTCGAAGATGAGCACGCGCGGGTTGGTGGCCAGCCACTTGGAGAGCACCACCTTCTGCTGGTTGCCTCCGGAAAGAAAAGCGACCTGCTGGCTCAAGCTCGGCGTCCGGATTCTAAGGCTTTGGACGTAGTCGTTGGCCACGGTCGCTTCCTTACGATGATTGACCACGAACCGGCGCATAAGACGCCCCAGCGCGGCCAGCGAGATGTTATTGCCGACGCTCATGCTGAGCACCAGCCCTTGCTGCTTGCGATCTTCGGTCAGCAGGCCGATGCCGCGATCGACGGCGTCAGCAGGCGAGTTGATCTGCACCGGCTGGCCGTCGAGGTAGATCTGGCCACTGGTAATGCGATCCGCGCCGAAGATCGCCCGCGCCAGTTCCGTGCGACCCGATCCGACCAGCCCGGCAATGCCGAGGACCTCGCCGGCATAGGCGCTGAAGCTGATGTCGTGTAAAACGCCGTCGCGGGAAAGGTTTTCGACGCGCAGGACTTCCGGGCCGCGTGGGGCAGGGACTTTCGGGAACTGCTCCGACAGGCTTCGCCCGACCATCATGCCGATCAGTTGGTCTACCGTCGTATCCTTGACCGGCAGCGTGCTGACGCGCTGGCCATCGCGCAGGACGGTCACTCGGTCACCAATTTCGTGTACCTCATCGAGGTGGTGGCTGATGTAGATGATGCCGACGCCACGCGCTTTCAGCTCGGCGATGACTTCGAACAGGTCATCAATTTCGCGGAGGCTGAGCGCCGAAGTCGGCTCGTCCATGATGATCAGGTCCGCCTCGTGATGCAGCGCTTTGGCGATTTCCACCATCTGTTGTTTGGCGACGCCCAGCGTTCGTACCGGCACTCTGGGATCAATCGTCACGTGCAGCGCACTCAGCACTTCGGCGGCTTTCCGGTGCATGGCCGGCCAGTTGAGCACGGGCGACCGGCCATGCATCAGTTCGTCGCCCAGAAAGATGTTCTCCGTGACGGAGAGATGCGGTATGAGCGTGAATTCCTGATAGATGGTAGCGATACCGGCGTCCTGAGCTTCCTTAGGCGTATGGAACGAAACCTCGCGCCCTTTGAAGATGATCTCGCCGGAATCTTTCTGATAGGCTCCGGCCAGAATCTTCATGAGCGTTGACTTACCGGCCCCGTTTTCGCCCAGCAGGACGTGGACTTCGCCCGGTTTCAGGTCGAAATCCACCTCGCGCAGGGCGTTAACGCCGGGAAACGTCTTCGAAATCCGGCGCATCTCCAGCAGGAACGTTTCCACATTGGCCGGTGTCGCTCCGGCCTGCTGCGCGCTCAACGCCTGCATCATCGCGACCCTTTTCTACTTGTGGTGGTACACCGTCCAGCCGAGATACTTCGAGAGCGCTTCCTCCACAGCCGCGGCGACACGAGCCTGATTGATGGTGACGTGGTGCTCGAAGCCGTTCTCGCAGATGTATTGCAGCAATTCCTGGAAACGCGGCACCTGTACCACGCCGTAGCCGCCGAAGGTGGTCAGCGGGTCGTTTGTGAAAACGCCTTCGCCGACATAGGCGCGCATCTTGCCTTCCAGATCGTCGGTCGAAATACGCAGATAGGTGAACGGGTTTTCTTTCACCCGGCCATAAATCGTGCCGTAGGTGTTTTCCGGCCCGACCGTGCCCGCGATGATCTCCTGATAGTGCATGACCGGAATGTCGTCGATAAAGACGTCTTTGGGCAGGTTGGAGCAGTGGAAGACGACGCCTT